>JAKAMD010000028.1 GCA_021823875.1 Pseudomonadota bacterium
CGTGATCGGCATAATCCACCGGCTGCGGCAGAACGGATTCGACGCAGACGCCGTCCGCAAGCCAGGGCCAAAGCCCAAACCGAAAACGGTTTCCAACCCAAAGCCGAAGGCGCCGAAGAAACCGCCGCCACTCCCGGAAGCACGACTAGATGAGCCGACGCATCTCTTCGTCCCGCTCCACGGCCTGACTCAGCAGGTATGCCACTGGCCGAAGGGTGACGGGGTGGGCGAGCCATACAGTTTCTGCGGGCAGCCCGTCGAATACGGCTCGTATTGCATGGCGCACCGTCAGCGCGCCGTGCGCAAGACTCAGACGCCAGTATAGATGAAGACGTAGCAGGCTAGGGAAGGCTGCACATTGTTGTGGGCGCCGCTCCCGCCGTTAGGAGCTATGTTGGCGTACCCTGTAGCGATGCTGATATTGGCGTAGCTCACTGATGTACCGATGTTCTGGAGCGCGTAGCCAAAGTTGCCTGGTGCGCCAGATCCCGAGTTCCCTGAGATCCCATAGACCACATGCTGGTGGCCGCTGTCTGACGCACCGTGGCCGTGGCCGTAGTCGCCATGGTTGTGGCTCGGCATTTCGCCGATGCTGAGCGTGTGCTCTTGCTCGCCGCCCATGACACCGATTGCGTAACCGGTCAGGCGTCCTGCAGCCGTGCCGCCCATATTGTCGGCGCCGACGATCGCGTTGCCGCGGTAGTCGGGAACATTGAAAGTCGTCGAGCCGTCACCGTTGCCGAAAGAAACACCGATCGCAGCGAATAGCGCGGCGTACGTCGTGCGGCTGACTGCCTGCCCGTAGCAAATGAGCCAGCCGTTCTGCGCGTTCGCGGAGGCGCAGGGTTTCAAATCACCAGCCTGGAACACGCTGTCCGATGGGCTGCCGGTTCGATAGGCGTTCGTTCCATCGGAAACGACGATCGTTACGCCTCCGGCCGGAACATTGATGGGCGTGGCCGCGCTGCCAACGACGCCGAAAGTGACTGCATAGGAACCGCTCGTCAGATTGTTGACCGCCCACATGCCGCCGACGCCGGCGGGAACCTGGATTGCGGTCGCGACTCCAATCGTTCCGGTTAGCTCCAGCTGCTGCGGCAGGTAACTGGCGCTGTTGGCCGGATACGCTCCCGTATAGGCGCTCACGAGGACGATGGGCGTCGTGACATTGCCCGTCAGATTGATGAGCTGCGCGCCGCCCAGCGCAAGGTCGAGGATCGTGGTGTTGGAATTTACGGGAACATCCCACGTGTTGACGTACGAACCATTGGCCGGCTCATTCAGGTTCTTGTTTGCGGTGGCCATCAGTGCGATCCTCTCGAAGGCGTAGCGGAAACATAACAGATAACGGGGTTCCAACCAACTGCACGCCGGCTATTGACATTCGTATTCGTCTGTCCTAGTATAGGGACACTGAATAGGAGGCTGATATGGCATACGCACGATGGGCTGTCGAAGTCACGACACCGGACGTCGAAGGGAAATGGTTCACGATCGGCGCCTTTGCTGACGCGCAGAAGGCGCAGGAGCTTCTGGATCGTCAGGGGAACGACGCGCTGCTGTTCGGCGGCCAGGCCACTTTCCGTGTTCGAGACATGCTCGACCCTTCTATTTCCGATGGTTTTGAGCGTCACTGAGGAGGACAGCATGGCTTTGATGGTTGAACAGGACGCCCGGCAAGATGGCCGATGGCGGATCAAGAAGCTGGTCGAGAACCCCCACAGCGCCACCGGCTACGTCTTCCTCGCGCAGATGTTGCCAAATGAGTATCGGACCAGAGACGTGACACCGACGGAATACGACTACCTCGTCGCCAAACAGGCCGCTGCCGACGTTCTGGCGAGATACGTCCGGATGAACGCCCAAGCGTACGATCTCAAGCTCAAGATGCTGGCTGAAGGAACCAAACAAAATGTGTAACGCTATCGCAATCGCGATCATCTGCGGCATCATTGCCGGCTGGGCCAACGCTTGGGAAAAGCGCCGCTAAATCGCTTCCTGCGCCACGTTGAGCGCCTTGGCGACGTGTTCGTCAGGCTGCTGCAATATGGCCGAAGTGCGTTGCTGCTCGGCCTTCTTCGCTGTCTCGACGGCGCGCATCAGGCGATCGACCAAATGCTGGTGGCCAGAAGGCTTGACCTTGCCGCCGCGGGCATGCGGCTGACGATCAGTTTCGCCTACGTCTGAAAGCACGTCTGCCCGAAGCGCATTCTTGGGTGCGTTCTGGAGCGCTCTCGCAGCAGCGTCGTAAAATGGCGTCGGAGGGGGAGCCGCAACACGTTCGGCCAAAGATTGCGTAGGGGCTTTAAACGTCCGCCCCGCCAGGTGCTCAAGCCCCTGCTCAATGGCGGGAACCGCAAGCATCCCCGGCAGCGTCCCTTCATGGAGTCCTGTGCCAATGGCGACGGCCCGTGCACCCCACCGCAACGCAGGTGAAGCCAAACGGGCCAACCTGCTTCCTTCCTGCGTCTCATTCAGCTGAGAAGCCTTTTGGATCTCTTCAGGCGTGAATACCTGTTGCGCAATCGGCTTCCGCAAATTGGCTGCGACCTGTCCGCTGCTTCCAGACAAAAGTTGGTTGCGCAAGAAATCGGTCGTATGGTCGCCGAGGCCGATATTCCCGAGGTGCTGCCGCGTTAGCAGCCCTGTCGCGTTGTTGTTTAGTCCGTTGGACAGCAACGCCCCGATTTGCTGATCGCCTGCCTCTCCCAAGTTGTTCGGATTTTGTAGGGCGCGCATGGCGTTTTTGATCGGCTGCGGCGCATTTGCGCCGAACGTGTTTCGGTGGTTGATGTACGCTTGGCGCGCCCCCTGCATGTCTCCGACAACTCTGGCGCCGTCGCCCGAGAAAGCGCCTGGCGTCGCAGCGGCTTGCTGGATACCTTCGTCGAAGCCATCGATGAGGTTTCCGATATGGTGTGAATCGACGCCCCCGCTATCGGCGAAGCCGCGTAGATCTCGGCGCACGGTTTCGAGATCGTTCATGTTAAAGCCGCCGGGCGACGATTCAAGCGCCTTCATCTGTTTGTAGAGCTGTCCAACAGCCTGCTGGGTTCCAGCCATGCTGGATGACGTTTCGTACGTATTTGCAGGGAAATCCGGCGTCCCGGTCATACGCTGCAAAGCAGACTGCCAGATGGGCTGTACAGCTTGCGGCGTGAAAACGCCAGGATTCGCGCGAGCAGTATCGTAGGCCGCGTCCACGCCCTTGCTGCTCGCAGTGGCGGCCTCGCGGAACTTGGCGCCGAGGCTCGCCGCTGTTGCCGGTTCCTCCGCAGCGCTAGCAGCCGCAGCGGCTTCCCCTGCGCCTCCTACGCCAGCCATTTTCATCGCAGGAGCGGCAAGCGCAGCGACATCAAGGCCAACAGGAACTGGATCAGTGGCCAAAGCTTTCTTGAAGCCGCCCCAGCTGCCGTAGCGATCGGCGTACTGCTGGCCCAATGCGCGAATGGGAGCCGTCTGTGCGTCCCATTGCTGCTGATCCGGAGGTGTGTAGCCGACCTTGTTTTCAATCCAGCTCGTAAGCCCCGGCGCCACGGCCTGCCCGAGACGGTGCGCGCCGTAGTTTGCATAGGTGTCGGCGGCGTTCAGGAAACTTTTGCCGGGAAGGTCGCCTTGAGCGATGTTGCCTGCGGCGTCACGCAACGCGCTTCCAATTCCCGACGCTACACCTGCAGCGCTGGGGCCGAGACTGTGCGCGCCGCGTGCAAGAACCCCTTCGCTTCCCGTCCACGGCATGCTGGCGTAGTCAGGTTCCTGGCTACTTTGGGCGCCTTGATCGCCCCCAGTCGCGTCTAGAGGCGTAAAGTCTGCATAAGGGTCGGGCTGCGCGGTTTGCGCATTCTGCCCTGCGCCGTTGTCGAGTGGCGTGAAATCCGCGTATGGATCTTGGTCGGCCATGACGGGAGCCTCAGTTCGTGAAATACCGGCTCATGCCAGAAGGCAGATGCATCCGTTTTTGGAAGCCCTCCTCCATAGCTGGTTGGCTCATAGCGCTGCTGCGCAGGGTTCGCATGAGTTTCGTATTGGACATTATGCCGGCCAAGTTGCGGGTTTCGGTGTCGTACTTCGACGGGGGGTTGAGACGCGTAAAGGCTGCCTGCGCGTTCGCTAAGTTGGAGTCTGGGTTGTCCTGCATCCACTGCTCCACAAAAGCTGCGTAATCACGCGACTGCTGCGCGCGTGTCATATTAAGCGCCTGAACATGCCGCATGGCGTCAGGGGTCATTGATAGGTCGGGGAATGTATGCATCGCCGCGATGAGAGACGCATCGGATCTGTCATTGGCGAATGATTGCATGTTGCGGTATTTCGTTGCCAACTGCTCAAGTGTGTCGCTACCCGAGAGAGGCGCACCAGAATAACCGGCGACTCGCGCAGCGGTGTTGAGCCCGTTGATGACGCGCGCGCGCCATTCGGCGCCTGCGCCGGCTGTGCCTATGCCAGATTGAGAAGCCATGGCGGCCGTATTCTCCATCTGCTCGCGCATGAGAGGCGCGTCGTGTGCCTGGGCCATTGCGGCTTGGCGGATGCTGTCCAGTTTCTTGTTGCGGGACTGGATGTCAGCCTGTGAAAATGGATCCACGACGTCACCGTCTGCGGCAGCGTCTTTTGGATCGTATGCCACTCCATAGGATACTTCCCCACGGGCTGTAGGAGCACCCGTCGGAACACCCGTCGGAGCACCCGTCGGAGCACCCGTCGGAGGCGTAAAGGAAGGCCGTACGGGAGCAGACGGCGTCACTCCCGCGGGTCGCGGTTCCTGATTGGGTGGAATGCCGACAGGTCCGCTTTGTGTGCCAAAACCTGCGGCTGCGCCGCCAGCCATTTCGTGTACGTCTTGCGGACGCACATTCGCACCGGCACGCTGCAGACGGCGGTACGCACCCATGTCGAGGTCGACACGCTGCCCGTTGAGGACGGCGTGCACGCCAGGGATCGGCCCATTCGGTCCTTGACCCATGATAAAGTACGCACGACCCAGTGAAGCTGCCAGCTGATCAGCGGTCTGCGCGCCCGTGAGCCCCGTCGCAGCCTGTACGTTGCCGATGCCTGCAGCTGTATGCGCGCCTTGCAGGTTGCTATTCGTCAGGTTTGATTCGGCCTGGCGTTCGTTGCCGTAAGCTTGTGCGCCGGCGCCCATGCCCTGCAGGATCGCCGAACCAAGGTAGCGACTGTTCGATGACGCCATGGTGCCAAGGCCTGACAACAGCGGAACGACCCAACTGCGGTTCTGATCGAACCAATTTGGACCGCCTTGTGACGCCGCGCCAGAGACCGCCATCTGCTGGTTAAGATTGCGATTGGCACCTGCGCCACCGCCGTAGTTGTCATTGTAGCTGCCGTCACCGCCATCTTCTTCAGTATCTGCGCCGCCGCCGCTGCCATCGCCATTCGCCTGCATGGAGCGTTGGCGCGGGGAGGCCGCGATGCGCAGGGCGTTGTCAGCGGCGTTTGGGTCATAATTGTCGGATGTGTTGCTCATGGCGCGCCCCAGAATGCTCGGAACATAATTTTGCGTCTCGCGCGGCATAAAGGCCATCCAGTTCGCGCCACCACGGCGAATGGCGGCATCGAGGCGACCGGGACCGGCGTTGTACGCCGCAAGCGCTTTCGAAATGTCGCCGTAATGGTTGAACTGGTCCTGCAGGTACAATTTTCCAAGGTTGGCGTTGTACGCCGGATCGTGAGCAAAACGCTGCGGATCCCACGGGATACCATGCTGTTGCGCGACCATCTGTCCAGTGGCCGGCAACACTTGTGCGATGCCCGTGGCGCCCTTTGGCGAGACGATGACGTTGCCATTGGCGCCGACTTGGCGCGTTCCAGATTCCTGATGGAGCAGTCCCGGAAACACGCGCTCGACCGCGTTGCTGAAAGCGCCCTCTGCGCCTTGAACGCCAGCAGTGATCGCGCTCGAGACGCCTTGGCCCGCGCGCTGAACGGCGCGCCCGGCTTGCTGAACGCCATGCGTGATAGCGCCGCTGGCCGCCTGCCCGGCCTGCACGATAGGATTGCCGGGCGTCGCATCAGAAGGTTCTGCAGCCCCGGTTCCACCAGCCAAACCACCAAGATCAGCGGGACGCTCGGGAGGCAACGGGATGTTGTCGCCTGTCGGCAGGTTCGGGCTGTCGGAAGCGGCCGCATCGCCGGCGCCGAGAGCGGCCAGCGCCTGTGGGTCGGCATGATACGCCTGCTCAAGCGTCGTCTGATCCGGACCTGTAGGCGGGGACAGTCCTGCAGCGCCCCGCAGATCAGTAACGCCTTTCAGGCCAGCGTCTACGGGCGCGGCATCGGGCGTCTGATCAAAGCCGAGCGGGAGGTCGCTTATGGCCACAGGATCCTGCGCACCGGAAAGGTCGCCGTAAGGCGATCCCGCCGCCAAGCCAGGATCGGGCGCGTCAGACGTATTGTCGACAGGCGAGTCGGGCAGTATGAGGTCGCCGCCGTCCGCGCGCCGACGACGCTTATCAGCCACGCCACCGTTAGCCATAAACAGCCCAAGTAGACCAGTCAGCGCGCCGATACCTTGACCGACGCCGCCAAGGCCGCCCCCGCCGCCCGAGGACGGCGGCGTCGAAGGCTTCAGCGGCTGGACGTTCGGCTGCTCGTCGGGGATGCCGATCTGTGTCGTATCCTGTGTCGAATTGTCGTTGCCGCCCTGGTATTCCTGATCGGCGCTGTTCCACTGCCCGACGTCCAGGCCACCTCCGGCGCCGCGATGCGGGCGTCCTGCAAGACCGCCATGGGCAAAGACGCCGGCCGGAACCGGATTCGTGTAGGCGTTCAAGCCGAGGTTGCCGTAGGCGATCGTTGAGCCGAGAAGACTGGACGCATCCGTGTAGCGGCCGAATGGCGTCAGGTCGGGCGTCGTCGTGACGCCAAGATCGGCCAGACTTTGCCGCTGCGCATCCTGCACCTGGTTGGCGCGCGCCTGCGCGGCCTGCGCTTCACCGAGGCCTTGCAGGTAGTCTTGCGTCGGCGAAACGACGTCAGGGCCCTGAAACGGCGCCGTCGGGCTGGGCGTCGATATGCCGAAGCCCGGCGCCGGCGCGCCGCCAGCCGCCAGTCCGCCGCGAGCGAAGGGGCCGCCCCAAGTCGGCATGGCGTTCTGCCGGGCGGCAGCGTCGTAGACTTGCGCCTGCACGGGCGCGTTAGCCATCGACGGCATGCCGTTAGCCATCAGGCCACCGCCAACGTCGCGACCGATGCGGCCGCCGCGCGCAACAAATACGTCGGCGAGATCGGCGCCCAATCCAGCACCGGCATCCGCCCCGGCGTCAGCGACCGCAGTCCCGGCGTCGCCCGCACCCGCAAGGCCGCTATCGGTCGGCAACGAATCACTGGCGTCCGCATGCGCATCAGAAGGTGGCGCAGCTGGTGTCGAACTGTCGCCTTGTGGAGGGGGCGGTGTCTGGGCGGTGGCCGTTGCGTCGGCGTGTGCGGGTGGCGGCGCAGCGGCACTTGGCGCGGAACCGAGGCCCGCGAGCCCCTGCAAGTCGTGACCGAGGCCCTGTGCGCCCTTAGCCATGCCGGCCAGCTTTTCGATCTGGCCCAGCCCCTGAAGCGCCTGCGCGCCAACGCCCTGCTGCTCGTGCGGCATCGGAGCCGGCTGCAGCATGTGGTGCTGCGGGATCTGCGACTGAGGCACGCGCGCCTTGCCGCCGTACGGCGCGCCCGTGGCGCTTCCGCCGTAAAGACCGCCCTCAGTGCGCCCGAACATGCCCTCTTCGGCGTTCATAAGTCCAGACCATGACGGATCGTAACCCTGCGCGCCGGCGAAGCCGCCGACATCGAAACCGCCGCGGCCGTACGTCTCGCCCTGGTCGAGGTCGCCGACAAGTCCGCCCTCGGCGCGCGCCGCGCGATCGTAGTCGACCGTCTTGTAGCCGCCAGCAAGGCCGACGGCGTCGGGATGTTTCTTCTCGACCTCATCGGCCATGAAGCCGATGCGCGTCAGCTTGTCGGGGTCGTCCTTGTAGCGGAAGCTGTAGATCGGCAGCCCGTTCTTCGCCTTGCCGATTTCCTTGATGTCTTCCTTCAGGCGCCGATCCGAGAAGAATGGCATCGGCTGCGTGGTCGAAGTCGTCTGGCCGGAGAGCGCGCCCGTGCCTTCGGCGATGTTCGCGAGGAACTGCGCCGTCTGGAACGGGTAGGACTGCTGTTGCAGGAACTGATTGTAGAGCGCTGTCAAGCCAGCCTGTTCAGTCTGCTGTTGCGACTGGCCTGCGCCCATGAGCGCCTGCGCCCCGGCGAGCCCCGATTGCTGGCCGGCTTGCGCCAGGTTGCCGAGCTGATTGCCCGCAGCCAGTTGTTGCTGCGCGTTGAACTGCTGCGCGCCGAGATTGACGCCCTGCTGCTGTTGCGCGGCGCCGAGCGCCTGCGAGTAATTCTGGTTCAGCAGGTTACCCATCGTCTGGCCGTAGGCCAGCCCTTGCTGCTGCTGAAGATTGGCGTTGGCGATGCCCGCCCGGTCGCCGCCGAAGGCGCCGCTCTGGACGGCGTTGCCGAGCGCGCCGCTCTGCGCCTGCCCGAACTGCTGCTGCATGAGCGCCGCCGTCGGAGCGATGACGTTCGCCTCGTACGGGTTCATGTAGGCTTGCGTGTTCAGCGACTGCGGCGTCACGCCAGAAGCCGCCTGCTGCGTCATGTTTTCGGCGGCAGAAATGCCCGGCTGCGCGGCGTTGGCGTAATTCGACGTCTGCTGCAGCCCGTAGTTCTGGGCTGCGGTCAGCGGCGCGACAAAAGCATTCGGGTCGCTTGAGTATTGCTGGAATGGAGTTTGAGCAACAGACTGTGCTTGCGCATTTACGCTGTTGTATCTCGCAAGTACTTCTGGGGGCACCTGCACGCTCTGAGTAGTAGTTCCTGACTTTCCGCCTATTTTAACCTCCATACTGCCAAGCCACGTGCTGCATAGTTGCAAGTAACTTGTTTCCTTTACTTTGGTTGACGGAAAGTAGTCTATTCAGCGGCTTCCGCCGATTGCCCGGTCCTGCCGCCGTAAAGCCAATAGGCGCCCGAGGGCTTGCCCAGCATGCGTTCGTAGAGCCGTATCTTAGCAGCAGTTCGGTCATTCGACAAAATGCCGATCAGCAGCGGGATGCCCATCTTGTCGGCGATACCCTTGTTGAACTCAACGAGCTTCGCCGCGCGGCCGCCGCGGGCGCTTCGAAAGTCGGGGTGGACGTAAACCGTCTGCTCGACCAGAACCGGGTCCCGGCTGTGGCCTTGCTCCTCGACGAGAAGCAGCGTGGCCGCCTCAATCATGCCGTCTGGACCCTCGATCACGCCGGCAATGGCCTTCTGCCGCGTCACGCCGCGCCAGACGATCTCAAGCAGTTTCCGGATGTTGGTGTCGCCGACGCCGTTCTCCTCGGCGGCGAGGACGCCCAGCTTCATCATGCCATCGACATCGGCCGGTGTCGCATATCGAACGTCCGCGGAGCGCGAGCGGGAGATGTTCCGTTCTTCTGTCATGTCAGTCCCTTGCTACTCGGGGGTAAAATGCTAAAGTGCCTCCATGACACACGAAGAGCTTCTTCGCATACTGCGCTACATCCCATGGACTGGGAAGTTTCACTGGGCTGTTCCACGCCCCAAAGTTCGCGTAGGTGCAGAAGCGGGCTATGTTGATAAGAAGGGGTACGTCGTTATCGAACTCGGCGGTCGTGCGTACTTCGCGCATAGGCTCGCTTGGTTCTACCAAATGGGCGAGTGGCCGCCTAAACAGATTGACCATATTGATCGAAACAAGAGCAACAATGTTTTTAGTAATCTGCGCATCGCGACAAACGGCCAGAACCAAGCCAATGCCCCACACAGAAATAAGACAGGATTTAAGGGCGTTAACTATCATGCGTGGGTGCGCGACAGGCCTTATGAAGCCAAGATAACCGCAAACAAGAAAGTGGTATACCTTGGTTCTTATGCCACGGCAGAAGAAGCACACGCTGCGTATTGCGAAGCTGCCAAGAGGATACATGGAGAATTTTTCCATCCCTAGTTACGCTTCGGGCCGGGGAGTTTGGACAGTGTCTTGATCGTCTTGGCGCGGTACTGCTTGACGAAGTCGTCGAGGGCGCGGTGGCCGCGCTCCATGTCGCCATCGCCGATCGCCTCGACCTCTTCCGGCGTCAGCGTGTACTCGCCGCCCGCGACAACGACTTTGACATTCGAGCCCGTAGTTCCGCCGTGAGCGTGACCTGGAAGGGGATTGCCGTAGGGCTTGGCAGGATCGCGATTGTACGGCGCCGATCCTCCCCCATAGGGTCCACCTTTATGGCCGTAGGGCGCGGCGCCTTGGCCGTAGGGCATTCCGCCGAAGTCCCGCTTGGCGTTCTTGAGGCCTTCGAGGACGCCCTTCCAGATTTTGAATCCTGCATTGGTGTTGCCTTCCCCCATGGCCGAAATGATGTCGGCTGGGATGACATATGAACCCGATGGCACCTCGACAGGAAGGTGGTCGGTGCGGCCGGCAACTGCGGAGTGGATCGGGCCGGTGTGGATCTTTTCGGCGTGGACGCCAGGCAGCATCGGCGCGGCCTCGAGGTGCGACAGGTGAGCGAGCTGCGGAAGTGCGCCACCTTCGGCTCGGCTCCTGACAAGACCGCCGCGCCGTTCCTTATGCAGGATGTCGACGTCCTTGTCATTGAAAACGACATAGTTATGCGTGCCTTCGCCAGATCCGCGCGAATCTCGGTCGAGGTAGCGGATACCACGGACACCGGCGCCGTGAAGCGCAGCGGATGCTTCTGCTGGATTGTTATATGACCCCAGAAGCGCGAGCGCAGAAGCACCATCTACATCACTGAAATCTCCCGCTAGCGCTGCCTCGGCGCGCCGACGAAGCGGACCTTTAAAAGTTGACGGGTGCCTCATACCCTTTACCACCGCTTCCCGCACCTTTTCGCTCTGCTGGCTCAGTGGCCTGTCCCAGTCAAGAAAATCGTCTGGATGGGCTTTGATGCCGACTTTATAGAGCTTGCCGCGTGGCGCAGCTACTGCATTTCGTATGCGAGGCACCTCTTCCATGGCGCGTTTCCTGAACGCGTTTACGACAGCCGATGAAGGATGCGGCTCGGCCATAGCGCTCTCGAATGCGTCAACTCCGTGCCGACCCCCCTGCGTACGAGCAGCAAACGACGCGTAGGAATCTGCTACGTCTCCAGATACGCCAGCTTTCGTCAGCGCATCTTTCAGGTGCCCAGCATGGAAATCAGTTAGCGTCCCCCTGTACGCTTTTGCGGTATCGGGATTCGACGCAAAATACAGCCCGTGGCCATAAGCCTGCGCGCCTTCTCCCGTCCCGATCTTCGAAGAATCGAATCGTTCGAAGTCATGCGGCGATCCGTGCCACGCTTCGATATGCTGCGGCGCTGTCGCCTGAAGCGCTTTGGCAAGCGTAGGATCGTCTGAGACTTCGCCCCCTCCATCCCGAGACTCTCGCGCTGTCCGCATCGCAGCAGCGATGGCCTGATCCTGCGGGTGGCCAGCGCGCACCATCTCTTCGATGTTGTGGTTGATCGTTTTACGGCTCTCGCCTTTGGTCAGCGGCATGTCGTCCTCACTGATTCGGATAGCCGACCGAACCGCCGGTCGAATAGCTTCCTGACACCGTCTGCCCAGTTCCGGGGACGATAAGAAGCCCGTTCACAAAAGGCATGTCAATGTCGTAGACGCCGACAGTGGTCGGGATGGCACAAATCGGGTTGGCGGTGACCGATGTCGAATTGCTGTCATAGACAAGACCAGATGCGGACCCCGCCACCACAACGCTCACTTTCTTGACGCGCCCGGCTTTGGAAGTGGCGACTGTTGCCGCCGTCAGGCCGTTGAACGCTTGCATCCCTTCGACGCCAAGATACGTCTGCGCCAGGCTGTTGACAGCCGTAACGACATTCTTGGCTGCAGTCAGGAGGTCAGTGAGCGATGCCGACATCAGTATCTCCCGTCGGGCGCTGCCCGGTATCTCATGCCGCCGATACGCCACCAGGTACCGACGTCAGAACTCTGGACGCCGACTTGGAGCAATCGAGCGCGGATCCTCGGCACAAAATACGTCGAAGCGGCCGTCACGGTAAAGGGGCCGTAGGTGACGGGCGTCTGCTGCGGGAAGTCGCGCGCGTAAAAAGTGAGCTGGATGGTGGCCGCCTGCTGGCCGCCGTAGTAGCCCCATTTCATGTCGGGCCACACTTCGTCGATGAACAGCTTCTGATCGGCGTCCGAGACGGCGAACATGCCCGAAGTGAACCATGACACCATCGGCTGCCCGTCGGCGTCCGTCGCGATCTCGTGCTGATAGATATAGCCGTAGGTTGAAGACGCGCCAATCGGCGGCCCGACAACGCTCTGATCGAACCACGCCGAACGGTCTAGCGTCCCGTAATCCCACGTCCCCAGTTCTGTGTGGTATTTGACGTAGTTGGTGGCCTCGCCATTTCCGCCGACAGGCGGGTAGTACCATGTGATCTCGCTGAACATCGAATTGGCGGCCGTGCGGACGTGGTCCAGATTCGCTTTGTCGATGTTCTGAAAGACGTTATCCCAGATCGGGCACTCGATCGGCTCGACGCCGCCACCGGCCAATTTGTAGAAATTGGACGGCCCAATCCAGTAAATGACGCCGTTCAGCGCCGCCATGCCCTTGCGCGCCAGAAGGCCGCAGCCCGTGCCGATCTCGTTAAAGCTGTAGATGTAGGGCTGGTTGACGTACTGCATCGACCACAAGTCGATGTCCGTCCAGATCAGGCCCTGCTGCGGTCCCTGCATGGCGCCGACGATACGCGAGCCCCGCGGAATGCGGTACTGGCCAGCCTGGTTCGTGACGTTGGCGATCCAGGTCGTGTAGTCGCCGATGTCGCACCAGCGGATCAGAAGCGGATCCTGGATGCCGGTTACCGTTGAGCCCCATGCGACGACTTGGCGTTCGGGCATCGCTACAAAGAAACCATCATTGATGGTGGGCGCCTGCGGGATAGCTGCGGCGATCGGGATGCCGGAAGTCGGTGACCAGACGCATATCGGCGAATACGGGATGCCCCCCACTGCGCCGCCGATGCCGCATGCAACGAGGTCTTCACCCCAGTTATCAAGCGCCCAGTCTGTCACAGGAGAGTACACTGCGCCGGGAAGCGTCACCGTCTGGCCCGTACCAAAACTGCCAAGGCCGAAGCCGCCAACGCCGAAGCCCGATGCGGCAGGAGGAGGGGCGGCCAGCAAGGAATAGTCGAGACGGATGGCGCCGCCGTTGATGCTGCCTGAAGTCGTGGCCGTTGCCGCCGTCTGCGCGTATAAGGTGAAAGTGTTGGCGTCCGTAACGGCATATACTTCGTAGTTCCCGAGGAACGTAACCCCTCCCACAGTGGTCGAATTGAGGATCGGAAAAGTATCTCCCGCCGAGTACCCATGATTGGCCAGCGTCACCGTAACCAGCGCGCTGCCGGAAGTCGTGGCGAGCGACGGGACCGCTGGCGCAGTGCTCGAAGTGAGCGCCGGCTGCGGAGCGCCGAGCTTGGTCAACGCCGTGAACTGGTAGCTGCTGATACCTGTGATGGTATCAACTTTGTATGACCCGTAGAGCACGATGCCGCCGATCGCGACCTGTTCCGTAAAATAGACGGTGCTGCCGCCTTGAATGCTGGACACCGAACTGTCGCTAACGGTGACCACTGCGCTGCCTGCCGTCACGGAGAATGTCGCCGTACCGTTTGATGTCTGGTAGACGGGTGTGACATCGAAGGATTGGGCGCCCGTCGTCAATCCAGAAGAGTTTTGGCTGCAGGCGATGACGTTCAGCGGACCCTTGGTCGTGCTGGGCTGCGTACTCATGCCCGCCGCGACCCACTTGTTTTCGTTCAGGTCTTGCCACGCATGAAGCGCCCGCACGGTCGAAGGCATTTTCTGCGACCAGAACTTGGCCCAGCCGCCCAGTTTCTCGATCAGGCCGCCTTGGCCGTGGCTATCTGGTTTGTAACGAATCAACTGGCAAGAGGAAACGCCCGCCATGTTGAGTACAGGCGTCTCGATCGTCTCGACGCCCGGCTGCAGCTTGAACGTGCTGTGGGCCATGCGTCACTTCCGATCGGCTGTGGCGACGGGCGTCGGGCTCATAGCCGTCCACCCGGACGCCGCGAAACGCTTGCGCGCTTCTTCAATCATCGGACCCTTCAGGAGTGCCTCGTACTGCTTCTCGTAGTTGACCGCCATCTGCGGGTCGTCGCTCGTTGCAGAGAAATTGCGCTGGTAGCCGGAGACAAAGATCATGCTCGCCATCACGAGAAGATCCGGCAGCCACGTCGAGATATAGGTCGTGGATGTCGAAGCCTGCGGGTCTACATTGTACTTCGCCAAGGTCGGCGCGCGCGATGTCCCAATGATCGTCACACCGTAGTTCTGGTCGGGGTACGGCCCCAGCATGAACATGATGGACGTGTTGCCGACAGTCGCAGCGTCGCCGCCGTAGGGTGCGAAATACTGCGGCGCCCCCGTGACGGAACTGTCATCGTAGACCGCTTGCAGGAACTCCCTCGAGACAGGCGTCAACGCCGTCTTTTTCGTCCCGTTTGTCAGGAGGATGTCCTGCACGGTCACGAAATCGTTATTCGAGATCGAAAGCAGGTTGCTCCCGGCCGTCAGCGCGTATGTGGAATTGTCAATCTGGGTGGCGAATAGGTCGAGGTCGCGCTGGATGCGCAACTCGGCGTAGTTCAGCATCTGCGGGATAAGCGTATTGAACTCGGTGCTGCCCGTCGATACGACGCCGCTCGTCGTAACCGTTGGGATGACCGCCAAAGTGGCCACGGCCTGCACGTATCCATTGTAGGTCAGCGGCGTAGTGTTTGGCGTCGACATGCGGGGGCCTCTCAGTCACGCGCAATATGCCGCAAGTGCAGCCTTTTGTCGATGCGTCCGCACCGTCATGGCCAGCAGAACGCCACGAAGGCCGCGCAGGTGAACGTCAGGGTGCTTACCGCGCCAGCGCGCCCGCGCGAAGCAGGATGGCAAAGTGCAAAGCGGTTTCCTTTATCTAGGCGCACGTCTTGTTAAAGGATGCGCCGCATTACATGGCCAGTGCGTGCCCATGTGGTTACGGGACCATGTGACCCTGGGCGGGAGGGCGTGGTTACGGGACCGACGTGGTTACGGGACCATGGGCGGCCATGGGCCAGGGCGGCGTGGTTACGGGACCGTGGGCGGCCATGGGCCAGGTCATCGTGCGCCCTTAATGGACGTAGTTGTTAGCATAGACCCCGACGGTACTGGGGTATATGTCGAATGTCGTGTTCGTTCCTGCCGTGCCTATGTTGCCCATGTAATAGACATATTGCGAAGACGCGCTGCTGTTGGCGCAGTAGGACAGATTAGAACAGATGTTGTTCGTGGAGATGATGGTGGAGCTTGTTGTGTCTATGTCGATGCCGTAGGTCGTGATGCCTGTGGCGCTCGACACGCCATGGATCTGATTGCTGTCTATGTTGATGCGCGTCGTGCTGGTCTTGATGACGACCCCGTAGGCTGAGGTGTTTGCAGGCGGGTTGAGGAAGATGAGGTTGTGGTCAATCTCGCCAGTGGCGCAGTTGGCGAGGACAAAGCCCGCCATGAAGACGTTCGTGTGGTTGTGGTCCGCATAGACGCAAGTCGCCTGCTCGCCGTTCGCTTGGTAAACGCCGTAGTTGGTGTCAACAATATCGTTCTTGCTGAGATGATCCTGCTCCGCGTCACCGTCCAGATAGACGCCGTACTGAGAGGCCAAGATCAAATTGTTGTGGATTTTCAGGCCGTCGCTGGAGGGGCTGCCAGCCGGCCCGAGCGGCGTGTGGACGTAGATACCGTACAGCATGTTCGAAGAGGGGATGGTCGTGTTCATAGCTCCGTTAGTGTCTTGGCCCACGATGAAGGACGAGGCGATCTCCCCGAAGTTCGCGTTCTGGAGGTCTATTCCGATGTTCCAATAGTAGTTGTAGGGGAAGACGTGCGTATTTGAGCCAATATAGACGTTGCGGATATAGACGGGGCGGGCGTAACCCTCCACTTCGTTCGCAGCCGCCAGTTGGTAGGAGATGGCCGTGCCACCGGGCTGGTTGACATTGGTTTCGATGCTCAAGTCCTGCACAGTTAGCCCGATGCCTTCGTTCGCCGGGGCCTGATAGATGCCCTGCGAATTTACCGCCGTGCTGGTGAATAGGAGCGCCGAAACGTTCTGGCCCTCGCCCTCGATAGTGGCGTTGACGTTGGTCGGAATGACGATCTGGTTGTCAAGGATCGCTGTGCCGTAGGGTATCTTGACCGTGACGTTGGCGGACCCGTCATTGAGGATGGCCTCTATCGCCGCCCAGTCCACCTCATTGGTCAGGGACGTTGCCTGCGGGAGAAGGCCTTGCCATTGCGCGAGCGTGTAGCCGGTCGTATTGATCCCGTTGCAGGATGTGACCGTGGACAGAGGGTGCGAATTTCCGTCCCCGATGTAGCAGAAATAGCGCAGTTGCGGCTCATTGGCGATACTGACGCCGTTGGTCATCCCGGCTTGGTTCTGCAACGTCGTGATGGCTCCCCGCCCGAGGCCGGAGACGCCAGTCGAAATCGGAAGCCCCGTCGCATTCGTCAGGACGCCTTGTGCCGGCGTACCCAACGACCCCGAGTAGCCAACGACGCCGCCCGTGGCG
>JAKAMD010000384.1 GCA_021823875.1 Pseudomonadota bacterium
GCACTAAGGCGCGGCTCGCCCTACGCCTCGCGAAGAACGCTAAGCCCGAGTTGGCAGCGCTCGGGTATCGGATTGTCAGCAAGGGTCAAGTAGTGCGCGGCCAACTTCCTGGCAAGGAGTTTGAATGGTCCGAGGAGCCTGATCATCGTCAGGGCTGGGCTGAAATTGAGGTGCCTCACGCCGCTGTCGTTCATGCAATTGCAAACTATGCTGGAATCGCCCAACATCAAGGTTGGGCGCTCGACCGTGATGCAGTCCAAAACCCATTGCGAGCAAGTTACGAGACGTTCGACAAGGGCTTGGCCTTTCTGAATGAGGTCTTGGCCCGCGAATCCAAATCCGGAAGCACGTCGCGCGATTTGGAGATGGCGGTATCTTGGGTTCTTTGGATGCTTGGGTTCAGTGTCGTAACCCTTGGGACCACCGCTAAAACACAAGACGCGCCAGACATAATTGCTACTTCGCCGGCCGGCAACCAGGCCGTGGTCGAAGTGACGACTGGTCTTCTTGGAGCAGACAAGAAGCTCACGAATTTGCACGATAGGGTACAGGCGGTGAGACGTTCGCTTGCTGCATCGGGAAGCAACCACATTCGGGTTCTGCCGGTTATGGTGACCTCCAAAACGCGTGCCGAGGTCGCTCCAGAACTTGAGCAGGCCGAGAAATGGGGCATTTACGTCATCACCAAGGATGATTTCGAGAACTTGCTCACGCGCACATTATTCTTGCCGCAGGCTGATCAGCTTTTTGAGCAGGCAGAACAGGCGGCGCGTGATGCGCAAACTCGTCGTGAAGCTCAGCCGCCAACATTCAATCTTCCGTCAACCTAGTCCGCTTCAATTCCTGCCTGCCGCCACTTTAGAACTCTTGGATACGTCCGAGTCGGGTCATTTCCAACTGAGCGCGCCGGATTTTCTTCACCGCCCACTTCCGCTTTGTGCTGAAAGCAGACTTGCAACGGATGGCGTCTCTTTTACCTAGCTTGCGTTTGGCAAGGCTATAGCGACGACTCGGTGAGTCCAGGCCAGGCGTGCCTCAGATGACCTTGCCCGGATTCAATATCCCGTTCGGGTCGAGCAGCTTCTTGATGCCGCGCATCAGGTCGATCGCCACCGGGTCCTTGTAGTCCGGCAGGATGTCGCGCTTCATCACGCCGACGCCGTGCTCGGCCGAGATCGAGCCGCCGAATTTCATCACCACTGCAAAGACGACTTTGTTGACGTCGTCCCAACGCGCCAGGAACGCCCGTTTGTCGGCACCTTCCGGCTGGGTGATGTTGTAGTGGATGTTGCCGTCGCCGACATGGCCGAAAGGCAGCGGCCGGCAGCCCGGAATGAGCTTGGTCACCGCCGCATTCGCCTCTTCGATGAAGGCCGGCACCGCAGCGACCGGCACCGAGACGTCGTGCTTGATCGAGCCGCCCATGTGGCGCTGCACTTCGCCGAATAATTCGCGGATGCGCCAGAAGGCCTTGGCCTGTTCCAGGCTCTCGGCGATGGTGGCGTCGAGCACGAGGCCGCGCTCCATGCCCTCGCTGAGGATGTCCTCCATGGTCTCGCGCAAGCCCGCGCGCGCCTGCGACGACAGTTCGATCAGCACGGACCATTGATAGGGCGAGGCGAGCGGGTCGCGGCTGACCGAGTCAAATTTGATCACGGCCTCGATGCCGGCGCGCGCCATCAATTCGAACGAGGTGACGCCTTCGCCGATGCGCTCGCTGGCGATGCCGAGCAGATCGACCGCCGCCTGCGGCGAGGGCACGGCGGCATAGGCCGTCTCCACCGAGCGCGGCCGCGGCACCAGGCGCAAGACTGCCGCAGTGATGATGCCGAGCGTGCCTTCGGCGCCGATGAACAGGTTCTTCAGGTCGTAGCCGGTGTTGTCTTTCTTGAGCTTGTTGAGATTGTTGAGCACGCGGCCGTCGGCCAGCACGACTTCAAGCCCCATCGCATGCGAGCGCGCTATGCCGTGCGCGAGCGCGGCCACGCCGCCGGCATTGGTGGCGAGATTGCCGCCGATGGTGCAGGTGCCTTCCGAGGGCAGGAGCTGCGGATAGAGCCGGTCGACCTCCGCCGCCGCCTCGCGCGCGCGCTGCAAGGTGACGCCGGCTTCCACCGTCATGGTGTTGGAGACCGGGTCGACCTCGCGGATCTTGTCGAGCCGGGTCAGCGACAGCAGGACTTCGCCGTGATGCGGGATCTGCCCACCCACCAGGCCGGTATTGCCGCCTTGCGGCACGATGGCGACGTGCTGCTCGTTGGCGAGCTTGAGGATCGCCGCCACTTCTTCCACCGAGCCCGGCCGCAGCACCACCGGCGTATGGCCGCGAAAGAGATCGCGCATCTCGACCAGATAGGGCTCCTGCGCGGCGGCGTCGGTCAGCGCGTATTTCGGACCGACGATGGCCGCGAAGCGCGCCAGCACGTGCGGCGAGAGCTTGCGTTCGGGTTGCGGTTTACTGTGCAGGTTCATGGTTGCGGCTTACTGTGCAGGTTCATGACCGTGGTTCATGTTTCGGGCTTCATGGTTTCGGCGCGGCGGCACGTCGCAGTCTATCATTGATGGCTTCGCCCAGCCCTTCGTTTGGCACCGGCATCACGGCAATGGCGGCAGCGCCGGAGGCGTCGAGGGCGCGCAGGTGCGCGAACAGATTGGCCGCCGCTTCGATGAGGTTGCCGCGCGGCGAGAGGTTGAGCGTCTTGCCGTCCGCTGCGGGCGCATCCGGTCCGAAGGCGAGCAGGGCCTCATCGGCTTGCGGGCGCTCGGCGTTAAGGCGCAGGCGCGCCTTGGGCGCGTAATGCGATTCCAGCATGCCCGGGGCGAGCGGTGATGTTGGCGCCGCCGCCGGCAGGATCAGCGCATGGCCGAGTACGCGCTCGATCTCTTCGCGCGCCAGGCCGCCCGGGCGCAGCAGGGTTGGCTCGTCGAGGCAGGCGACGATCGTCGACTCGACGCCGACCGGGCAGGGGCCGCCGTCGAGCACCATGTCGATGCGCCCGCGCAGGTCCGCCAGCACATGCGCCGCGCTGGTGGGCGAGACATGGCCCGAGCGGTTGGCCGAGGGCGCCACCACCGGCGCGCCAAACACCGTCAGCAGCGCGTGCGCCAACGGATGCGCCGGCACCCGCACTGCTACGCTGTCGAGGCCGGCGAGCGCCAGCTCGGCCACCGGACAGTCCGGCTGCCGTGGCAGCACCAGGGTCATGGGGCCCGGCCAGAAGGCGCCCGCCAGCCGCTCGGCGTCGGCATTGAAGACGCCGAGCCGGCGCGCCGCCGCGAGGTCTGCCACATGGGCGATCAGCGGATTGAAGGCCGGCCGGCCCTTGGCGGCATAGAGCCGCGCCACAGCCTCGCCGTTGCGGGCGTCGGCGCCGAGCCCATAGACGGTCTCGGTCGGAAAGGCGACCAGCCCGCCGGCGGAAAGGCAGGCGGCGGCGGCCTTGATGGCCTCGGAATCGGCCTTCAGGACCCGGGTTCCCGGCTCGGCATTCATTTCGGTACTCACGCTTGCGGCTTCGTCCAGGGCGTGGTTATAAGACCGCCGACCAGTCGGAGTGTAGCGCAGTCTGGTAGCGCACCACGTTCGGGACGTGGGGGTCGCAGGTTCAAATCCTGCCACTCCGACCATTCATCGGCCCATCAGCATCGCTCTTTTCAGGAAGTCGGGGGG
>JAKAMD010000385.1 GCA_021823875.1 Pseudomonadota bacterium
GGTGGCGAGCGCCGGCTTCGCGGCCCTCATTCATTTGACCGCGGTGCTTTCGGTCTCCATTGGCCTATTGAATCTGTTTCCGATTCCGCTGCTCGATGGCGGACACCTTTTGTTCTATGGAATCGAGGCCGCGCGCGGGCGTCCGCTGTCAGAGCGGGCGCAGGAAGTTGGCTTCCGCATAGGGCTCGCAATCGTTGTGATGTTGATGATTTTTGCAACCTTTAATGACATTCTGCGCCTCGCCACCTCTTGAGCGTTGCCGCAGGGCAACTTTTTGAGGAGAAAGGGAAACTTGCGCTGGGAAGTCCGTTTGCAGCGCGCGCGAAACAGGGTAGAAAGTTTGCGATAGCCAGCCGGCAGTCTGCCGATTCTGATCTGGGGGCGGCCGCAAGGAAATAAAAGGGCGCGTTGCGCATGGGACTGTGTGTGCGGTTGGGACGGGGGCTAGCGGTTTGCGGCGTGGTCCTCGTAGGAATCATTGTCGGCGCTGGGGCGCTGACGGTCGTGTCGTCGGGTGCTGCGATAGCGCAGTCCGTCAATTCCATCGTCGTTGAGGGCAACCGACGCGTCGAAGCGGAGACGATCCGTTCGTATTTCAAAGGTGGCCCAGGTGGTCAACTCAGTGCGGAACAGATCGACGCTGGCCTGAAGGCGCTTTACGGCACCGGTCTATTCTCCGACGTCCAAATCAAGCATGCCGGCGGGCGGCTGGTGATCAGCGTGGTGGAGAACCCGGTGATCAACCAGGTTGCTTTCGAGGGCAACAAGAAGGCCAAGGACGAGCAGCTCAAGATGGAGGTGCAGTCCAAGGCGCGCGGCACGCTCTCCAAGCCGACGGTGCAGGCCGACGTTCAGCGCATTATTGAGATCTATCACCATAGCGGCCGCTACGATGTGTCGGTCGTGCCGGAAATCATCGATCTGCCGAACAACCGCGTGAATCTCGTTTTCAAGATTCAAGAGGGAGCGAAGACCGGTGTGGCGGAGATCGATTTCGTCGGCGCGAAGGCTTTCTCGCAAGGCCGTCTGCGCGACGTGATCAAGACCTCTGTGAGCAACTGGCTCAGCTTCCTGCAGACCACCGACATCTACGATCCGGACCGCGTGGAAGCCGACCGCGATCTGCTGCGCCGCTTCTATCTGCAGCACGGCTATGCCGACGTGCGCATCGTCTCGGCGACCGGCGTCTATGATCCGGCCAAGAAGGGCTTCGTCATCACCTTTACCATCGACGAGGGCGCGAAATATCATTTTGGCTCGGTCGACGTGATCTCCAACGTGCATGCGCTCAACCCGGCCCTGCTGCGCGGCAAGCTCAAGATCGGCTCCGGCGACGTCTATAATGCCGATCTGGTGCAGAAGAGCGTGGAAGCGATGACGATCGAGGCCGCCAAGCACGGCTATGCCTTCGCCAACGTGCACCCGCGCGGCGACCGCGATTTCCAGAAACACCTGATCAACATCGCCTTCGTGGTCGATGAGGGCGTGCGCGCCTATATCGAGCGCATCAATATCCGCGGCAATACGCGCACGCGCGACTATGTCATCCGCCGCGAATTCGATATCGGCGAAGGCGATCCCTTCAATCGCGCGCTCATCGATCGCGCCGAGCGCCGGCTCAAGAACCTCGACTTCTTCAAGTCGGTGAAGATCACCACTGAGCCCGGCTCGGCGCCCGATCGCGTCGTCGTCGACGTCAATGTCGAGGAAAAATCGACCGGCGAGTTCTCGGTCTCCGGCGGCTACTCGACCGCGGACGGGTTCCTGGCCGAGGTCGCCGTCGCCGAACGCAACCTGATGGGCCGCGGCCAATACGTCAAAGCGTCGGTCAGCTACGGGCAATACACGAAGGGATTCGGCTTATCCTTCGTCGAGCCCTATCTGCTCGGCTACCGCATGGCCGGCGGCGTCGATCTCTACGCGCGGCAAAATCTCGCCAACAACTACGTGTCCTACGACACGCAGTCGATCGGCGCGAATTTCCGGCTCGGCTTCGGCCTGACCGAGGAGTTGTCGCTGCAGCCGCGCTACTCGATCTACCAGCAAAAGATCAGCCTGCCGAGCCAGTACAACGACTGTATATTGTCTCCCAACGCCCTGGTGAATGGTGGGACAGGAGTGGTCCCGGGTGATGCTTGCTATGCCAACGGCGAAGCCTCGCTCGCGGTGCGCAAGGAACTTGCGCAGGGTGCGGTGCTGGTCTCCTCGCTCGGCTATACGCTGGCCTACAACACGCTTGACAACGTCAAGTCGCCGACCAGCGGCCTCTATGCCGACATCAAGCAGGACTTCGCCGGTGTCGGCGGCGACGTGAACTTCATCCGCACCAACGCCGAGGCGCGCACCTACTACGAGGTTCTGCCGGATGTCGTCGGTGTGCTGAAGGTGCAGGGCGGCAATATCACGGGCTGGGGTGGCAAAGATCTGCGCATGCTGGACCATTTCTTCATGGGTCCCAATCTGGTGCGCGGCTTCCAGCCGGCCGGTATCGGTCCGCGTGACCTGACGCCGGGCACCAACAACGATGCGCTCGGCGGCTCGATGTACTGGGGCGCCAGCGTGGAAGCGCAGACGCCGCTCTACTTCCTGCCGAAGGAAATCGGCATCAAGGCTGCGGTCTTCGCCGACGCGGGCAACGTGTGGGACTATCAGGGTCCGACCAGCTGGGATGTAACCGGCGAGGCACTGCAGGTCGGCCTCAATGGTGCCAACCTGATCCGCAGCTCGGTAGGCGTGGGCTTCATCTGGGATTCGCCGCTCGGCCCGCTGCGCTTCGATCTGGCCTATCCGCTGACGAAGTATTGCGCAACCGGAAGCACGGGCATCGAAGTCTGCGACCGCACGCAAATCTTCCGCTTCAGCGGCGGCACGAAGTTCTGATTGGCCGCGCGTTGCGGCAGGCCACGCGCGCATGTCCGGTTTGAATGCCCGCCCTCCGCTGACAGCGCGAGGGCGGGTCCCACTTTCCGGGGCCGTTCATGCGCAGGTGATAATCGCGAGGATGGCGCTGATCCACGGGTCGTGGACCGGGCGCTGACAGCATGGGCGAGCCGGTTTTCCTGAAAGCAACTCGCGGGCTGACGCTCGCTGATATCGCGGCGCTGACTGGCGCGGCGCTGCCGGCCGGCTACGCTCCCGACCGGCGCTTCCGCGACATTGCGCCGCTCGACCGCGCCGGCCCCGCGCATCTGAGCTTCTACGAGAATCCGCGCTTCGAGGCGGCCGCGGCCGCGACCCATGCCGGCGCCTGTCTGGTGAGCGCCGGTTTCGCCGCGACGCTGCCGTCGACGGTGGCCCCCCTGGTTGTCGCAGCGCCCTATCGTGCATTCATCGCGGTGGCGCGCGCCATGTTTCCGCAGGCATTACGGCCATCCTCGATGTACCCCGCCGGGCAGGCGCCCGGCGCCCATGTGGATGCCAGCGCCCGGCTCGAGGAGGATGTGACGATCGAGCCTGGCGCGGTGATCGGCCCGCAGGCCGAAATCGGCAGTGGTACTTTGATCGCGGCCAATGCCGTGATCGGACCCGAGGTGAGGATCGGCCGCGATTGCGCCATCGGCGCCGGCTGCGCGATCGCCAATACGCTGATCGGCGATCGCGTCATCATCCATCCCGGTACCAGCATCGGCCAGGACGGTTTTGGTTTCATCATGGGTGCCGGCGGC
>JAKAMD010000386.1 GCA_021823875.1 Pseudomonadota bacterium
ATTGCGGGTTCTTGCCCTCGTTCTGCGCGCGATAGCGCAGGGCGAACTTCACCACCTCGTTGCGGAAGTCCTTGGGGTTGGCGATGCCGGCAGGCTTTTCGATCTTGCTGAGCTCGTTGTCGAGCAGCGCGCGGTCCAGCAGCTGGCCGGTATCGGCGTCCTTGTAGTCCTGGTCCTCGATCCAGGCATCGGCATAGGCGATGTAACGGTCGAACAGGTTCTGGCCGTATTCGCCGTAGGATTCCAGATAGGCCTTCTGGATTTCCTTGCCGATGAACTCGGCGTAGCGCGGCGCCAGCTCCGCCTTGATGAATTCGAGGTATCTCTTCTCGGTTTCGTCGGGATACTGCTCGCGCTTGATCGCCTGCTCCACCACATACATCAGGTGCACCGGATCAGCGGTCACTTCGTTGACGTCGTAATTGAACGTCTCCGACAGCGCCTTGTAGGCGAAGCGGGTGGAGATGCCGGTCATGCCTTCGTCCACGCCGGCGGCGTCCTTGTATTCCTGCAGCGTCTTGGCCTTGGGGTCGGTGTCCTTCAGCTTCTCGCCGTCATAGACGCGCATCTTGGACGTGAGGTTGGAGTTCTCGTGCTCCTTGAGCCGGGTCATGACGCAGAACTTGGCCAGCATCTCCAGCGTCTCCGGCGCGCAGGGGGCGCTGCCGAGGTCGCTGGCCTTAAGCAGTTTCTTGTAGATTGCGGTCTCCTCGGTCACGCGCAGGCAATAGGGTACCGTGACGACGCAGATGCGGTCGAGGAAGGCTTCGTTGTTCTTGTTGGCCTTGAACACCTGCCATTCGGCTTCGTTGGAGTGCGCCAGGATGATGCCGCTGAAGGGAATGGGCCCCAGCGTTTCGGTGCCGATGTAGTTGCCTTCCTGTGTCGCGGTCAGCAGCGGGTGCAGTACCTTGATCGGCGCCTTGAACATCTCGACGAATTCGAGCAGCCCCTGGTTGGCGCGGCAGAGCCCGCCCGAGAAGGAATAGGCGTCCGGATCGTTCTGGCTGAAATGTTCGAGCTTGCGGATGTCCACCTTGCCGGTGAGCGAGGAGATGTCCTGGTTGTTCTCGTCGCCTGGCTCGGTCTTGGCGATGGCGAATTGGCGCAGCTTGGACGGATAGATGCGCGCCACTTCGAATTTCGAGATGTCGCCGCCGAACTGGTCGAGCCGCTTGACCGCCCACGGGCTCATCACGCCGCCGACGCGGTGGCGCTCGATGCCGTATTTGTCGGCGAGCAGGTTGGCCAGTTCGTCGGAACGGAAAAGGCCGAGCGGCGATTCGAACACCGGGCTGATCTCTTCGCCCGCCTTCAGCACGTAGATCGGGTGCTTCTCCATCAGATCCTTGAGCCGTTCGGCCAGCGAGGACTTGCCGCCGCCCACCGGGCCGAGCAGGTAGAGGATCTGCCGCTTCTCTTCGAGGCCCTGTGCGGCGTGCTTGAAGTAGCCCACGATGCGCTCGATCGTGTCTTCCATGCCGAAGAAGCCGTCGAAGGCGCGATAGCGTTTGATCGTGCGGTTGAAAAAGATGCGACCGAGGCGCGGATCCTGCGCGGTGTCCACCAGTTCGGGCTCGCCGATGGCGGCGACCATGCGCTCGGCGGGGCTGGCGTAGAGCATCTTGTCGTCGCGCGCAGCCAGCAGCCAATCGCGCAAGGACATGGTTTCGAAGCGCTCGCGAGCATAATCGCGGGTGAAGAGATCGAAGACGTCAAGCGTGCTCATGGACCAGACTCCTTGTGCGTCCTGCACGATCCCCACAGACTTGATATTGTGGCCCTCTGCGGACATGACAAGACGCGTACGACCCGTGTTCCCGTAAAAGACTGTCTCATACCCCCCTGAAGTAATTCTTAACCTTGGTGTTTCTTAGGCGATTGCATGACGTTGCGTGCGAACCTCCGCTCACGCGCCACCGCGCGCGGTTTTCTCTTCCCCGCCAATTCCTTATCGCCATCGCCGGCGCCCAGCCTGCCGTCCGGCAGGAGCTCCCTCAGGCGCATGCGACGCAAAAAAGTGTAACTCTGTTTGTTAAAAAGCCAAAGGGTTGATGCGCCTGTTTTTCACAGCAAAGTGCGCCACAGATTCGCCACGATGGGTGCATGGCGGTGCGCGCCATTCGTCCTGTGCATGGCACGGTATGCGCATCAATATTGCGGCTTTTGCTCCTTCAGATTGCAGAAGAGCGATTGTCGCGGGCCTTGCGGCTTGCCGAAGCCGCAATGATCGGCAAATCTCGGGTCATGGATGCGCTCGCTGTAGCGGTCAGGCCGGCGCGGCCGGACGACGCGGAGGCCGTGGCCCGCGTTTATATCGATTCGTGGCACGATACCTACGCTGGCGTCCTGCCGACTCCGCTGCTCTGCGCCATGACGCCGGACGGGCAGAGTTCGCGCTGGCGGGCGACGATCCGGGCCCGCGGGCGCGAATCGGTGCTGGTGGCGGAGCACGAGCGATTCGGTCTGGTGGGCATGGCGAGCCTGGGGCCGGCGCGCGATGCGGCGCTCGCCTTCGACGGCGAAGTCTATACGCTTTATGTCGACCCCAATTTTTATAACCGCGGCGTGGGCCGCGCATTGCTGTCGGCGGGTTTTGCTGCGCTAGCCGCGCGCGGCTTCACCTCCTGCGTGATCTGGGCGCACGCCAAGAACCCGGCCCGCTTCTTCTACCAGGCGATGGGCGGGCGCCAGGTCGCCGCGCGCACCGTGCGCATGATGGGCGGCGCGGTGCCGGAAATGGCGTTCGGCTGGCCGCGGCTCAGGCTCGCCGAGCAGGCCGATCACTGATCTTCAAGATCGCGAGGCCTAAGGAATTCGGCGAGCGTGGCGGTGCCGCGTTTCAGGTCTTGCCAATCGGCAATGTTGCAATCAAGCACAGCGAGCGCGGCAGTGGGGAATTTCTCCTCCAGTTCACCGCGCCGCTTTTCCTCGTCGCGGCCGGAGGCGGAGCCGAGCAGTTCGGCAGCGAATTCCTCCAGGCCCGGATTGTGCCCGACCACTGTCACCGTTCCGGCGCCGCCCGTCTCGCGCAGGAGCGCCAGGATCGCGCGCGGTGGGGCGAGATAGAGCAAATCGCTGATCTGGACGGTGGGCGCAGCCTTCAGCTCCGGCGCGGCCAGGCGCCAGGTTTCCGTCGTGCGCCGCGCGCTGGAGACCAGCACGAGGTCGGGCACCAGCCCGCGCGCCGCCATTTCGCGGCCCATCGCAACGGCATCGCGCTGACCGCGCGGATTGAGGCCGCGGCCGTGATCGCCCTGGGCGGAGGTCTGAACGGCCTTGGCGTGGCGAAAGAGGATCAGCCGCTTCATCAACGCCGGTCCTTCCCGGAATGGCAGCGCGATACGTTGCATCGCGGCATGCTGGGCGCAGGTTACGACATCCCGAACAGCTCAGGCTGCGGCAAATGCGGCGACAGCAGCGCGCCCCCTGCGGTAAAAAGAGCCAGCAGCGGCAGTGTTGCGGCTCGTCTGCCGCTCAAGCCGTCTGGTAACGGGCGCGGGCGCCGCGCTCCAGGGCCGCTGCGATCAGCTTTTCCAGCTCCAGCGCGTGGCGCAGCCGCTCGATCACGCGGATTTCCTCCAGCTTCACCGAGGTGTCGGTGAGCGCCATCTCCAGCGCCAGATAATAGGCCGTCTCGCGCAGATGCGCGGGCAG
>JAKAMD010000029.1 GCA_021823875.1 Pseudomonadota bacterium
ACGAGGAGAGGTTATGCGCGAGATCGTGCTCGATACCGAAACCACCGGCCTTGACCCGTCGCAGGGGCACCGGCTGGTCGAGGTCGGCTGCGTCGAGCTGCTCAATCGCATACCCACCGGCGCTACGTTTCATGCCTATATCAATCCCGAGCGTGAGGTGCCGGCAGAAGCCTTCGCCATTCACGGATTGTCGACCGAATTTTTGAGCGACAAACCGCTCTTTGCTGATGTCGCCGCTGAGTTCCTCGCTTTCATTAGCGATTCGCCGCTGGTGATCCACAATGCCGGTTTCGACCACGGTTTTCTCAATGCTGAGCTCAAGCGTATCGAACGCGAACTGATCGCGCGCGAGCGGCTGGTTGACACGTTGATCCTGGCGCGCCGCAAACATTCGGCCGGACCCTACAATCTCGACGCTTTGTGCGCGCGCTACGGCATCGACAATTCGCGCCGCACCAAGCACGGCGCGCTGCTTGATGCTGAAATCCTGGCTGAGGTCTATGTTGAATTGCTCGGCGCACGCCAGGCACAGCTCGGGCTGGCTACACGCGACGAGCGCACACGCACCAATCGCAATGGCGCGCAAGTGGTCCGGCAGCGCCCGGCGCCGTTGCCGTCCCGCATCAGCGACGCAGAACGCGCGGCGCATCGCGATTTTGTCGCGACGCTCGGCGACCAGGCGATCTGGCTGAAATACCGGGCGGGCGCGGAATAACGCGGCTTTCCGCCCCTTCCTTCCCGCGCTGGTGGGACTAGCGGGGAACCAAGTCGCTCAAAACGAAATGGCCGGCACAAGGCCGGCCATTTCATACAGTACTAGAGATGAGCTTACACCGTGGCCGCGCCGCCAGGCTGCAATTCGGACATGCGTTGGCGATAAAGTGCCACGAAATCCACTGGATCGAGCAAGAGCGGCGGGAAACCCCCATTGCGTACGGTGTTGGCGACGATCTCGCGCGCGAACGGAAACAGAAGGCGCGGGCATTCGATCAGCACAACCGCATTCATGGCTTCCGGCGGCACATTCTGGATACGGAACACGCCGCCATAGTCGAGCTCGAAGCCGAAGATCAGGTCGCCATCGGCTTCCGCCTTGCCTTCGAGCTTGAGCGATACCGCGATATCGGTATCCGACACTGAATTGGCGTTGACGTTGATCTGGATGTTGATCTGCGGCTGCTTGCCGGCAGCCATCGAGTGTGGCGCATGCGGATTCTCGAACGAGAGATCCTTGATGTATTGCGCCAGCACATTGAGCTGGGGTGCGGCGCCTTGTTCCGCTGCTTCGGCCGGGCCGCCATTGGTCGTTGACATGTATCACTCCTTCGCGCGGCAGGGGGCCTAACGCGGCGGTTGGCTAACATAGCGCATGCAGTCGAACAAGGACGCGGCTGGTGTTAACGGCGATTGATGTTTTTGTGGTCTTGGCTGTCGGGAAGCCGGCGATCTGGCACATGGTGCCATTGCGCCGGGTCGAGATCGACCACACCGTCAGGAGCCGGCGGGGGCCCGCGTCGAAGCGCCGCGGCGAGGGTCCGCCGCAGCGGTGCCACCAGCAGCAATAAACCCACGGCATCCGTTATAAACCCAGGAATTAACAGAAGAATCCCGGCCAACAGGGTGGCGGTTCCGGAGCCATCCGCCTGCAAGCTGGTGAAGCTGACCTCGCCGAGGGCCACCCGCATGCGCTCGATATGGTTGCCGCCGGCATTCTGCAGGATGATGAGACCGGCGAAAGAGCCGGCCATTACCAAAGCCAGCGCCGGGAAGAAGCCGATCGCCGCTGCTACCGCGATGAACGCCACCAATTCGGCCAGCGGCAGCATCAACAAGGCCAACAGCAGGTATTTTGCCACATTCATCTTGTGTTCCTTGGCCGCCGGCATGGTTGGCGCCGGCGGATCAAATCGTCTAAG
This sequence comes from Pseudomonadota bacterium, assembly GCA_021823875.1. Lineage (GTDB taxonomy): Bacteria > Pseudomonadota > Alphaproteobacteria > Rhizobiales > Xanthobacteraceae > Pseudolabrys. The sequence goes on from JAKAMD010000029.1 coordinate 1,917, forward strand.
GTCCGCACCATGAGCTCTCATTGCGCCGAAATCCGGCGCTTGGTCTATGGAATGATGCGCGCTCCGGCATACATAGGTGCAATGGTGGCGCCTGCCATGCCGTCGTTCCACCGGCGGTCGGACCGCTGATCATTCGCCACGGCTGCCGAAAGCATGCAAGACGTGTTCGATATCTATACCATCATCTTCCTGGCGCTGGCGGTGTTCATCTTCCTGCGCCTGCGCAGCGTGCTGGGTCAGCGGACCGGGCGCGAGCGACCGCCCTATGATCCCTATTCGGCGCGCGAGCCGGCCGGGCCGGCCTCGGACAAGGTGGTGGCGTTGCCCAACCGCAAGCCGGAAGCCGTCGCGGCCAAGCCGGCCGAAATGAACGAGCCGGCGGTGCCGGCAGCAGAGCGCTGGAACGGTGTGGCGGAGCCGGGTTCCGCGGTTGCCGTCGGGCTTGATGCCATTGTCGGCACCGATGCCAGCTTCGATCCCAAGCATTTCCTCACCGGCGCGCGCGCGGCTTACGAGATGATCGTCACCGCCTATGCCGAGGGCGACCGCCGCACGCTCAGGAACCTGCTGTCGCGCGAGGTCTTCGAGGGTTTCGACGCCGCCATCAGCGAACGCGAAAAGCGCGGCGAGACGGTAGAAACCCGGTTCGTGTCGATCGACAATGCCGACATCACCGGTGCCGAAATGCGTGGGCGCAGTGCTCAGGTGACGGTGCGTTTCCTCTCGCAGCTCGTCTCGGCGACGCGTGACAAGCAAGGCAATGTCGTCGACGGCAATGCCGAAAAGGTGAGTGAAGTGACCGACGTGTGGACTTTCGCGCGTGACGTCGGTTCGCGTGATCCGAACTGGAAGCTGGTCGCCACCGAAGCCGGACAATGAACGCATGCCTGACCTCCGCATTTGTGTCGGAGTTGCGTTGGGAATTTCACTGATCGCGAGCGCACCCATGGCGCAGGCACGGCATGTCCGTCACGTCCGCCATGGCGACGCCCTGCATTTTCGGCACGCCAAGGTCGAGCCGCTGAAGTTTTCCGATCTCGCCGGCTGGCGGAAGGATAATCTAGCGGCGGCTTTCGCCACCTACATGAATAGCTGCGCTGCCATCCTGCAGGGCACCAAGGCCATGCGGAAAGCCCGCCCGATTTACGGCGGGCTTTATAATGCCTGCGAAAAGGCCGTGTGGCTCGCCGCCGCCGGCAACGTGGACACCGCCAAGGCGCGCCGGTTCTTCGAGGATAATTTCAAGCCGGTGCGCATTCTGCCGGAGGTCCATACCTACGGCTTCTATACCGGCGCCGACGGCTTCTACACCGGCTATTACGAAAGCGAGATCGTCGGCTCGCGCGTCAAGACCAAGGAATTCGACGTTCCACTCTACCGAGTCCCAGCCAAATTTGCCGGCAAGCAGAGCACTGTATTCGCACACTACGACCGCAAGGCCATCGAAGATGGTGCGCTCAACGGCAAGGGTCTGGAGATCTGCTGGGTCAAGAACCCGGTCGATGCCTTTTTCGCGCAGATCCAGGGCTCGACGCGCGTCAAGTTGACGGACGGCGAGTTGCTGCGGCTCAATTACATCGCGAGCAACGGCAAGCCTTATACGCCAGTGGGCCGTATCCTGATCGAAGAGGGCGTCTACACACCCGAAGAAATGTCGATGGACAAGATTCGGGATTATATGGAAGCTCATCCCAAGGAAGGCGAGGCTTTACGGCTGAAGAACCGTTCCTATGTCTTCTTCTCCGAGACGCAGCTTAAGCCGAAGGACGAGTGCCTCGGCGCACAAGGCATTCCGCTCACGCCCGGCCGCTCGGTGGCGGTCGATCCATCGCTGCACGTCTACGGCACGCCGATCTGGATCGATGCCAAGTTCCCGCTCAAAGGCGAGGCGCCGGTTGATCCGTTCCAGCATCTGATGGTGGCTCAGGACACCGGCTCAGCGATCCGCGGCGCCGCGCGCGCCGACATCTATTTCGGTCATGGCGAACAAATTCCGCATATCGCCGGCCGCATCAAACAGTTCGGCAAGTTCGTCATGCTGGTGCCGAAAAACGTCTCTGCGGAGGAAGTGCCCCCACAGATGATTGCGACTCCGCTGCCTAAGCCGCGGCCGCGTGAGATCGACATCCAAGAAGCGATGGCAAAGCGCAGGGACGCTGGCCCCGCCGCCGATCAGACCGGCTCGATTAACAAGCCGCGGCGTTGATCGTGTCATGAATTCGCGCGACGGCCGCCGGCGCCGCGTCCTCTCCAAAGAAGAGCGCGTGTTGTGGTCGACGGTCACGCGTTCGATCGCGCCGTTGCGCGATGCGCCGGTGACGGTGCCGGACGAAGAGATGACCGAACCCGTGGTGTCACCGCCAGCAAAACGTGCGGTCCCGTCAGTTGCCGCGTCGCCAACGCAACCGCCGCCGCTCACGCCGCTCAGCCGTCGCATGCGCGCGCGGGTGGCGCGCGGCAAGGAAGCGATCGACGCCCGGCTCGACTTGCATGGACTGACCCAAAGCGAAGCGCATGCCGCGCTTATCCATTTCCTGCGCTCGGCCAGCGCGCGCGGCGCCTGTTTGGTGCTGGTGATTACCGGCAAGGGCCAACGCGCCGACGGCGATGGCGAGCGCGGCGTATTGCGCCGGCAGGTGCCGCATTGGCTCCGTTTGCCGGAATTCCGCGTTTTCGTGATCGGCTTCGAGCAAGCGCATATCAGCCATGGCGGCGAGGGCGCGCTCTATGTTCGCTTGCGTCGATCAGGCAGCAATGAATTGAGGGAATGAAGCCAAGGAAGGAAAGATGCAAACCCGCCAACGCTACTTGCGATTCAGGCCGTACCGCGGCGTAGCCGCCGCCCGTGCGACGGCGGTGCTTCGTGAAATCCGACATCGGGGCCCCCGGCGAGCTGCCGTAGTTTCAACGATGCATAAAGCCAGAGCTCCAGCATCTGGCGCTGCTTGTTGTCATCAAGTTTCCTCCGGCGAGGAAAATGCGCGGAACCTGGGGCCGGCACTTTGCTGGCGCGCCGCTCTGCAGCCTTGGACATGACGCTCTCCAATCCGGGGGACGCGCATCACCTGTGTTTCTTCCCCCTTACAACTAATAAGAATAGTGTCCCAAGTAATTGTGTCAAGTTTTAATTGACCAATTGCGTGGCGACGCCTCAAGATGGCGACGCACCCCGGCCAGCATTAGGAGCAAATCGCCGGCGTCTTCGCGCAACTGGCGCGCCAGTTGAGTCAAGCTCAGCGAAGCATGGCGCGGCGGCAGTTGCAACAGAATCTCCTTGCCGTCGCGCAAGGACACGATCACGGCGTCTTTGGTGTCGATTGGGAAGCCGAGGGAGAGCACAGCCCGCCGCGTCTGCTCGGCGTCGAGATGCAGGCGATCGGCAATGTCGCCGAAGAACTCCGCATAACGCGTGTGTTCCTCGCGTGCCGTCTGGGGATGGGTCCGGAGAAACCGCAAGCCGGTCAGCGCACGTTGCACCACGGCTTCGATCGCCGCATCGGCGAAATGCGCTTCGAAAGCGAGATCGAGTTCGGGAATGCGCGCTTCGGTCTTGTCGCCTTTCTTAGCTACATTCACCCGTGCGCGTAACGCATCGTGGATAAGCCGCTCGCAGGTGGCGTACCGTAACGGCATCCCGTTATCGCGCGTAACGGCGTCTCGCACATGTTTGGCGGCGCGCTCGTCGGGCGAAGGTGGTTCGTTCAGGGGCACAATCTCGATGCTGATGATCGGCATGCCGCCGTGCAGTTCGAAATCCTGGCCGCCGGCATTGAACAGGCAGAATTGCAAATCACCTTGAAAACCGGGGTCGATTTGCAAGCCATGCGAAGTCATGATGCCACAGCGCGAGAGGCTCGTCATGGCGCCGACGCGACCGATGTAATCCTGCGGAAATCGAACCCATTCCTTGGTGGTAACGATGACGGTCTGCCCGGGCCGCAACACAAAGCTCTGTCCGTCGGTCACATCAATATGTTCGCCCGTCATCGTATCGATGAAATCGTTGAGCGAGAGATCGATCGAAGCGAGCTGGACGTTCGCCTCGTCGAACGGATCGATGGTAATGACGCCGTCTTTGATCGCCCGAATGATCTGGTGGTTGACCAGCACGCCGCTGCCGCGCGCCGCCACGGTGGCTTGCCCGCGCTTCTCTTCAATCGAGACCGTGCCAGGAGTGACTGCAGCGCCTGGACGCGGGAAGCTCGCGCGCAGCCAGTAATCAGGTTCGTGCCCGGTGAGACGGCCGAGCTTGGCGGCCATGGCGCGTGAAATCGGCTGACGGCCGTTGACGATGTAGTTGATGGATTGGCGTGAAACGCCGGTCGCCTCGCTGACAGCCACTTGGTCGAGACCGAGCCGCTCGATCTCCGCCCGCAAATGTTCAGCCGGGGTCAGGGTGCCGGCCGCGGCGTCGGCTGTCGGATCGCCCCGGACATCCGTTGGCATGGACCGCTCCTCAGTCGCGCATTTATTGCGGGTTTGATGCCAGGTGTAAATCTGTATTTGTCACCCTTCCGCAACTTATAGGGGAGTCGGTTGAATCATACCTATCCCACACATTTTATTCGTAATATCAGCTTCCCGAATAGCCAAAGGGGCCGCGGGCTTTTCTGGCCGCGCTCTGTCGGTCCCGAGGGATAAGGGAGTCGACCAGAAAGTCGCGATCAAATTCGACTTTTACGTGTGCATTGGTTGTAAAATTTAAGCTGGCATCGCTCCATCGAATCGGTGCGGCTCAATATGGACGCTACAGGATGAACCGGCTGAGATCGGTGTTGCTGGCCAGGTCGCCAATGTGCCGGCGGACATAATCCGCGTCGATTTTGACTGTCTCGCCGGAGCGATCGGGGGCGGCGAAGGACACATCGTCCAACACCCGCTCCATCACCGTCTGCAGCCGCCGCGCGCCGATATTTTCAACCGACGAATTCACCGCCACCGCGATGTCGGCGATCGCGTCGATGGCGTCTTCGGTGAAATCAAGGGTTACGCCCTCGGTCGCCATGAGGGCCACGTATTGTTTGATCAGCGAGGCTTCCGGCTCGGTCAGAATGCGACGGAAGTCGTCGCGGGTGAGCGCTTTCAGTTCGACGCGGATCGGCAGCCGTCCTTGCAACTCGGGCAAAAGGTCGGAAGGCTTGGAAATATGGAAGGCGCCGGAGGCGATGAATAGGATATGATCGGTCTTCACCGCCCCATGCTTGGTGGAAACCGTGGTGCCTTCGATCAGCGGCAACAGATCGCGCTGCACGCCTTCGCGTGACACGTCGCCGCCATAGCGGCCCTCGCGCGCGCAGATCTTGTCGATCTCGTCGAGGAACACGATGCCGTTCTGCTCGACGGCGCGGATCGCTTCCTGGGTGAGCTGGTCGGTGTCGAGCAGCTTGTCACTTTCCTCATTGACCAGGATCTCGTGCGAATCATGCACGGTGACGCGCCGCGTCTTGGTGCGGCTGCCGCCGAGCTTGCCGAAGATATCGCCGATCGATATGGCGCCGACTTGCGCGCCCGGCATGCCGGGAATATCGAACATCGGCATGCCGGAGCCGCCGGATTGCACTTCGATCTCGATTTCCTTGTCGTTGAGCTCGCCGGCGCGCAGCTTGCGGCGGAAACTTTCGCGGGTGGCCGGGCTCGAGCCGGGGCCGACCAGTGCATCGAGCACGCGCTCCTCGGCAGCCAATTCGGCCTTTGCCTGCACGTCTTTTCGCTTCTTCTCGCGGGTCAGCGCGATGGCGATCTCGACCAGATCACGCACGATCTGCTCGACGTCGCGGCCTACATAACCGACCTCGGTGAACTTGGTCGCTTCCACCTTGAGGAAGGGCGCGCCGGCCAGCTTCGCCAAACGGCGCGAAATCTCGGTCTTGCCGACGCCGGTGGGCCCGATCATCAGGATGTTCTTGGGCAGCACTTCCTCGCGCAGGCGATCATCGAGTTGCAGGCGACGCCAGCGGTTGCGCAAGGCGATCGCAACCGCGCGCTTGGCGTCAGCCTGGCCGACGATATAGCGATCGAGTTCGGAAACGATTTCGCGGGGGGAGAAGTCGGTCAACTGTTCACTCGGTTAGGTTTTCAGTGACTCAATCGTCACATTACGGTTGGTGTAGACGCAGATGTCGGCGGCGATGTCGAGCGACTTGCGCACGATCTGCTCGGCATCGAGCGCGCCATCGAGCAGCGCGCGCGCGGCGGCGAGCGCGTAATTGCCGCCCGAGCCGATGCCCATCACGTTGTTTTCCGGCTCGAGCACGTCGCCGGTGCCGGTGAGCACCAGTGTCACTTGGGCGTCGGCCACGATCATCATGGCTTCGAGACGCCGCAGATAACGGTCGGTGCGCCAGTCCTTGGCGAGTTCGACCGCGGCGCGAGTGAGCTGGCCGGGATATTGCTCGAGTTTGGCCTCCAGCCGTTCGAACAAGGTAAACGCGTCGGCGGTGGCACCGGCAAAGCCGCCGATCACGTCGCCCTTGCCCAGGCGGCGCACCTTCTTGGCGTTGCCCTTGATAATGGTCTGGCCAATGGAGACCTGGCCGTCGCCGCCGATCACGACCGTGCCGCCCTTGCGGACGGTGAGGATGGTGGTGCCGTGCCAAGAGGAACCTGAGGGAATTTCGTTGGAAGACATCGATGGGAACCCTTGCGGTGCCCGACATGTAAGGGCGGGCGGCGGGGGATGCAAACGGGGACCGGGCCTCCGCCCAGCGAGAAAGTGGCAAATCCGGAAAACCCCTGATAAAAGGCGCTGGTTCAAAGGATTTCGCCATGCGGCAGGCAAAAGTTAAGCGCAAGACCAAGGAAACCGACGTGGAGGTTGCGGTCGACCTCGACGGCGCCGGACGCGCCGAGATCGCGACCGGCATCGGCTTCCTCGACCATATGCTCGACCTGTTGGCGCGCCATTCGCGCATCGACATCACGGTCAAGGCCAAGGGCGATCTGCATATCGACCACCACCACACCACCGAAGATGTCGGCATTGCGCTCGGCAGCGCCGTGAAACAGGCGCTCGGCGACATGAAGGGCATCACCCGCTATGCCGACGTGCATGTGCCGATGGACGAGGCATTGACGCGGGTGGCGCTCGATATTTCCGGGCGGCCGTTCCTGGTGTTCAAGGCGGAATTCGTGCGCGACAAGGTCGGCCAATTCGACACCGAATTGGTGCAGGAATGGTTCCAAGCATTCGCCATGAATGCCGGCATCACCTTGCATGTGGCGACGCTGTACGGCACCAACGACCATCATATTGCCGAGTCCTGCTACAAGGCACTGGCGCGCGCATTGCGTACGGCGGTGGCGATCGATCCGCGCGCCAAGGACGAAGTGCCGTCCACCAAGGGTTCGCTCGGGGGATAGTCGCTCCGTCATTCCGGGGCGCCGCCGCAGGCGGCGAACCCGCAATCCAGAGCGCTAGGCTCGGAGAATGCAACTCTGGATTCCGGGTTTGCTCGCTTTCGCTCGCGCCCCGGAATGACCGGAATGAATAGTGAGTGAAAAGGATGCCCACTTACACCGTGCACGCACCGCCCCCTCGTCAGGGCCAAAGCGCCGATCCCGGGCGCTTCGTCTTCGTGCGCGACGGCTTCCATTTCTGGGCCTTTCTGCTGGTGCCGTTCTGGCTGCTGGTGAAGCGGCTGTGGCTGGTGTTCGTGCTCTACGTCATCCTCACCGGCGTGCTGACGGTCGCGCTCAGGCTCACCCATGTGCCGGCGACGGTGCAGTTCATGGTGGACGCGGGTGTTGCGGTGCTCATCGGTTTCGAGGCGGGAACGCTCCGGCGCTGGACGTATGCCCGCCGCGGCTGGCAGATGCTCGGCTTCGTGGTCGGCGAGGACAAGGAAATGGCCGAGCGCCGCTTTTATCTCCAATGGGTCGAACGCGTCGAGGCTATACCGGCGCCGCCTGCGCCGCCGCCGGCCGCCGAGCCTGTCTATGCGACGCCGGTGCGGCGCGGACCGTCGTCGGGCTCTGATGTGATCGGCCTGTTTCCCCAACCGGGGGGTACGTCGTGAGCGTTGCTATTGTCGACTACGGCTCCGGCAATTTGCACTCGGCGGCCAAGGCCTTCGAGCGCGCGGCGCGTGACAGCGGACATGCCGAGGCGATCCTGGTCACCAGCGATCCCGCCAAGGTGGCCGCTGCCTCGCGCGTGGTGCTGCCGGGCGTCGGCGCCTTCGCCGATTGCCGGCGCGGGCTCGACGATATTTCCGGCATGATCGAGGCGCTCAATGAAAGCGTCCTACAACGCGGACGGCCGTTCTTCGGCATTTGCGTCGGCATGCAATTGATGGCCGAGCGCGGGCGCGAATATCAGGTGACGCCAGGGCTCGGTTGGATCGCCGGCGAGGTCGACCGCATCACGCCGGCCGATCCGTCGCTGAAAATCCCGCATATGGGCTGGAACACGCTCAACATGCTGCAGCCGCATCCCTTGCTTGCCGATCTGCCGCTTGGCCCAGACGGGCTGCATGCCTATTTCGTGCATTCCTACGAGCTCAGGCCGGCGCACCGCGCCGACCTGGTGGCGCAGGCCGATTATGGCGGCCCGCTTACCGCCATCGTCGGGCGCGACAACATGGTCGGCACCCAGTTCCATCCGGAGAAGAGCCAGCGGCTGGGGCTGGCTTTGATCGCGAATTTCTTGAAGTGGACACCATGATCCTGTTTCCCGCCATCGACCTGAAGGAAGGCCTCGCCGTGCGCCTGGAGCAGGGCGACATGGCGCGCGCCACCGTGTTCCATCGCGATCCGGCGGCGCAGGCGCATGCCTTCGAGCAGGAGGGCTTCGAATATCTCCGCCTCGTTGATCTCGACGGCGCGTTTGCCGGAAAGCCGGTGAATGCAGACGCGGTCGATCGTATTCTGGAGAGCATCAGCATCCCGGTGCAGCTCGGCGGCGGCATTCGCAACACTGCCACGGTCGAGGCCTGGCTGGAAAAGGGCGTCACGCGCGTGATCATCGGCACCGCCGCGGTGCGCGATCCGCCGTTCGTCAAGCAGGCCGCGCGTGACTATCCGGGCAAGATCGCGGTCGGGCTCGACGCGCGTGACGGCAAGGTTGCGGTCGAGGGCTGGGCGGAAACCTCGGAGCTGACCGCACTCGAGATCGCCAAGCGTTTCGAGGACGTCGGCGTCGCCGCCATCATCTATACCGATGTGGCGCGCGACGGCATGCTCAAAGGTTTGAACATGGACGCCACCATCGCGCTCGCCGAGGCGATTTCGATTCCGGTGATCGCCTCGGGCGGTCTGGCGTCGATCGACGACATCAAGGCGCTGCTGGAGCCGCGCGCGCGCAAGCTCGCAGGCGCCATTGCGGGCCGCGCGCTCTATGACGGGCGGCTCGATGCGAAAGAGGCATTGGCCATGATCCGTGCCGCCAAGGCGGCGGTCTGAACGATGTTCAAAGTCCGCGTCATTCCCTGCCTCGACGTGAAGGACGGCCGCGTCGTCAAGGGCATCAATTTCGTCGACCTGCGCGACGCCGGCGATCCGGTGGAAGCAGCGATCGCCTATGACGCGGCCGGTGCCGACGAACTCACCTTTCTCGACATCACCGCCAGCCACGAGAACCGCGACACCATCTACGACGTGGTGCAGCGCACGGCGGAAGCCTGCTTCATGCCGCTCACTGTCGGCGGCGGTGTGCGCACCGTCGACGACATCCGCAAGCTGCTCACCTGCGGCGCCGACAAGGTCTCGATCTACACCGCGGCGGTGGCGCGCCGGCAGTTCGTCAAGGAAGCGGCCGAGAAGTTTGGCGACCAGTGCATCGTAGTGGCAATCGACGCCAAGCAGGTCGCGCGCGGGCCCGACCGCTGGGAAATCTTCACCCATGGCGGCCGCAAGCCGACCGGCATCGACGCGGTCGGCTATGCCGAGGAGGTGGTGGCGCTCGGCGCCGGCGAGATCCTGCTCACCTCCATGGACCGCGACGGCACCAAGAGCGGGTTCGACATCCCGCTCACCCGCGCGATCGCGGACGCCGTGAGCGTGCCGGTGATCGCCTCCGGCGGGGTTGGGAACCTCGAGCATCTAGTCGCGGGCATCCGCGATGGCCATGCCACCGCGGTGCTGGCAGCCTCGATCTTCCATTTCGGCGAATATTCAGTGCGCCAGGCCAAGGAATACATGGCCAAAGCCGGGCTGCCGATGCGGCTCGACCCTTGAGGCATGCCTGTCATTCCGTTTCCGTCCACCCGGCCGGGCCCGGAATGACGAGCCGGCCCGGAGGTGCTAAAGACCCGGCCCGAAGGAACGCGGTATGACCGAATTCACGCTGTCGGATCTCGAAAAACGCGTACAGGAGCGCGCCCAGGCGAGCGCGGCAGATTCCTATACTCGTTCGCTGCTCGACAAGGGCACGGCGCACTGCGCCAAGAAGATGGGCGAGGAGGCGTTCGAAACGGCGCTTGCAGCCGTGCAGGAGGACAAGTCCCGCGTGATCGCGGAAGCGGCCGATCTGCTCTATCATTTGCTGGTATTATTGCAGGCGCGCGGGGTGACGCTCGCCGAGGTCGAAGCGGCGCTGGAAAAACGCACGGCGCAGACCGGGCACCAGGAAAAGGCCGCGCGCAAATAGGCCGCGCGCGGAAAGCCCATGGAACAGCGCACCGAAGAGGTCCTCTCGCCTTACCGCACGTTTTCGCGCGAGCAATGGGCGGTGCTGCGCGACGATGCGCCGATGACGCTGACCTCGGAAGAGGTCACGCGGCTGCGCTCGCTGCACGACCGGCTCGACATGAAGGAGGTGGAGGACATCTACCTGCCGCTGTCGCGTCTTTTGTCGATGTATGTGGCGGCGACCCAGCGCTTGTTCCGCGCGCAACAACGCTTCCTCGGCACCGAAGATATCAAGATGCCTTATGTGATCGGCGTCGCCGGCTCGGTCGCGGTCGGCAAGTCGACCACCGCCCGCGTGCTGCAGGCGCTCTTGGCGCGCTGGCCAAATGTGCCCAAGGTCGATCTGGTCACCACTGACGGCTTCCTCTTTCCCAATGCGGTGCTCGCGCGCGAAGGCCTGATGGAGAAGAAGGGATTTCCCGAGAGCTACGACCTGCCCTCGCTGTTGCGCTTCCTCACCGATGTGAAAGCCGGGCGCCGACCGGCGCGGGCGCCGATCTATTCGCATCTGATCTACGACGTCGTGCCCAACCAGTGGGTCGAAGTCGACCGGCCGGACATCCTCATCGTCGAGGGCCTGAACGTGCTGCAGACCGGGCGGCTACCGAAGGATGGCAAGGCGATCCCCTTCGTCTCCGATTTCTTCGACTTTTCGGTCTATATCGACGCCACCGACGAAGTGCTGCGCGCTTGGTACATCGACCGTTTTCTGACGCTGCGCGGCACGGCCTTCCGCGATCCGAAATCCTACTTCCACCGCTATTCCAATCTCTCGGACGACGAAGCGACTGAAACCGCGATGTCGATCTGGGAGCGCATCAATCTGGTCAATCTGCACGAGAACATCCTGCCGACCCGCCAGCGCGCCGACCTGATTCTGAAGAAGAGCGCCAATCACATGGTGCAGGAAGTTTCGCTCAGGCGGCTGTGATTTTTCTGTCGTTCCGGGGCGCACCGAAGGCGCGAACCCGGAATCCAGAGCAACAACCAGTCAGCAGCGACTCCGGATTCGAGGCTCGCGGCCCAAGGGCTGCGCCCCGGAATGACAGCGAGCGGGTCTACGCCGCCCAGCGGCTCAGGTCGAAATGCTCGATGTATCGCGCGCTGATCGCCGACACCGGCAGCACGATCAGCACATCGGTAGTGCCAAATTCGTAATCGATCACCGCGCCGTCGCCGATATAGGCCCCGAGCCGCAGATAGCCTTTGACCAGCGGCGGCAGCACGCGTAGCGCCGCTTTCGGCTCGATCGACTCCTTCGACATGCGGTTCATCTCGACATAGCGTTCGGGCAGCGCGCGCGCGCGCCATTCCTCCGGCGCCCGTGCATAGTGGTGCAGGAATGACAGCGGCAGCGCGAGCTGCTTGGGCTCGGTGCCATCGAGGCTGGCGCAGCCAATCATCACGTCGAGGCGGTTCTGCAGCACGTAAGACCAGATGCCGTGCCACAGCAACTCGACCGTGCGCTTGTTGCGATAGGGCGGCAGCACGCAGGAGCGGCCGAGCTCGAGGAATTGCAGATTGCCGTGGCGCGCAATCAGTCCGCCGATGTCGAACTCGCCGGCGGTGTAGAAGCCGCCATAATCCTCGGCCAGCGACTGGCGCAGCAGCCGGTAGGTGCCGACCACCGCCGGCCGGCCGGGGTGCGTGTCACGCGCGCCATGGTCGATGACCAGCAGGTGATCGCAGATCGCGTCATAGGCATCGACGTCGCGGCGGGCGAACATCCGGCCCGGGTTCGGGATGGCCGAGCCCTCCTGATAGAACACGCGGTAGCGCAGCTTCTGGGCCTGGCGCACCTCGGCCGCGGTCTGCGCCAGCCGGACTTCCAGCGACCCGACCCGCCCGAGCGTCTGCGACGGCCGGTGGGCGCGCGCGGCGAAGGCCTGCAAGCCGCCATAGGCCTGCAGCGAGGACAGGAGGCCGGGCACGCCAGTGGTAGAGGGCGGAACCGAGCGAAATCGTTCGAAAAGGCGGCGTGATGGGGGCAAGGGAGCGCGACTTGCCATGAGATCGGGTCCTTTGACAGCGCCAACCTGGTGAAAACATCCGAAAGGCGAACGTCAGCCGAATCGGTGAACGCCGGCCAGCAGCCCCCGTACATCACGGGCTCGATACGGAATTATGACAATGATTATGACAAGCCCAAGGTGGCTGCTCAAGCCGCCAGCGAAGCGGTGGCCGGCGGTGCAACTCCGGCGAGTTCCTCGCTCAGGCGTTCGCGGTCGAGTGGTTTGACCAGAAGCCCGTTCATCCCGGCGGCAAGGCAGGCGGTGCGGTCCTCGGCGGAAGCATTGGCCGTGAGCGCCACGATGCGCACCGGTTTCGCGTTATGGTCGGCCTCGACGGCGCGGATGCGGCGTGCCGCCTCCAGGCCGTCCATGCCCGGCATCTGCACGTCCATCAGAACGAGGTCATAGGGTGCGCCGGCGGTCTGTGCGGCCTGCCAGGATTCGACCGCCGCTTCGCCATTGGTGGCGACGCTCGCGCGATGGCCGAGCCTGGTCAGCAGGGCGCGCGCCAGCAGCGCGTTGATTTCATTGTCCTCGACCACGAGGATCGACAATGCCTTGCCGAGCGCTGCGGTGGCCGCGTTTTTGTCCTGCTCGGCGGAGGCATCCGCGCTCGGCTCGAAAGTATCCTCGGCGGCGAAGCGCGCGGCGAGCGAGATCGCCCGCACCGGTTTCACCAGATAACCGGTGAAGCCATGCTCCTTGAGCGACGACAGTTCCTGACGATCGGCCGGCGCGATCAGCACGATGCGCCGCGTGTCCTTCAGTTTTCTGAAATCGGCATTGGCGACCATGGCCGGCATCAGCGCGTAGTCGACCAGTACGGCATTCCAGGCACGCTCCGGCATCAGCGCGAATGCGATCGCTTCGTCGGTCACCGCGCAGGTGCGCGCGCCCCAGCGGCCGAGCCGGCGTGCCAGCAGCGAGGCTTCCACTTCCGCCGCCGAGACGATCAAGATCGAATGGCCGGTCAGATCGGGTGCCACGAATGGTGCCGGCGCATTCTCATCGAGCGCCGCCGCCAAAGGCAGCGTGACCGTGAAGGTGGTGCCGACGCCGGGCGCGCTTTCGAGCGCGATCGCGCCGTCCATGCGCTCAACGATGCGCTTGGAAATGGCGAGCCCCAGGCCAGTGCCGCCGAATTTGCGTCCGCGCGAACTGTCGGCTTGTTCGAAATCGCGGAAGATGCGGGCTTGGTCCTCGCCCTTGATGCCGATGCCGGTATCGCGCACCTGGATCTGTACTTCGCCATGCTCATCACTCGGCTCGACAATGACCGCGACGCCGCCCTTTTCGGTGAACTTGATGGCATTGCCGGCGAGATTGAGCAGCACCTGGCGCAGCCGCGCGGCATCGCCGACCACCATGGCCGGCAGGCGCTCGTCGACGAAGCTCGCGATCTCGATGCCTTTGGTTTGCGCGCGGGTGCTGAGCAGTTCGATCGTCTCCTCAACCAGCGGAGCCAGCGCGAAGGGGCGGCTTTCCAGATCGAGCTTGCCGGCCTCGATCTTGGAGAAGTCGAGGATCTCCTCGATCAGCGACAACAGCGTTTCGCCCGAGGTCTTGGCGGCCTTGGCATAGGTGCGCTGTTCGGCGGTAAGCGGCGTGTCGAGCAGCAGGTCGGCCATGCCGAGCATGCCGTTGAGCGGCGTGCGGATTTCGTGGCTGACGGTGGCCAGGAAGCGCGACTTGGCGCGATTGGCGGCTTCCGCCTGATCGCGCGCCACCGCGCGTGCGCGCTCGGCTTCGGCACGGTCGGTGACGTCGCGGCCGACGCTCTGGACTTCGTTGCCGGATTCGGTGCGCACCGCCACTTCGCGCCAGGCGATCCAGCGCGCGGAAGCAGAGCTGGCGATCTTCTGGTCGTGCAGGCGGGTACCATCGGCCATCACTGTGACCTCACCCTGCTGGAGCAGCGGCAGATCGA
>JAKAMD010000387.1 GCA_021823875.1 Pseudomonadota bacterium
CACAAACCGGCCTCATTGTACGAAGCCTTCGCCCCGGCCGAAGCCCGCCGGCTCGTCGAACGCTTCGAGTGGCATTCACATGGGCGGTTTATTTCCTCTTCCAGCTATCTGCTACGCGAGGAAGACGTGCGTTCGTCTAGTCTGACTGACCGAAAGTGCCTATTGACCAGAGCCCATGGTACGGGTTTCATCGGGAGTGTTGAGGGAGGGGTCATGCCGCAGCCTGTTGATGCCCGTGCACTCGGATTGTCGGCCGTAGAGGCGTTGCGGCGGGGCGATGCGGCACAGGCCCGTGCGCTTTTTGAAAAGCTGATCGCGATCGGTGGTGCCGACGCGGCTTGCTATCTCGGCCTTGCTATCGCTTGCGATCATTTGGGCCACATCAACGTGGCCAAAGGGGCGCTCGACCAGGCTCTCGCGCGCGAAGGGAACAATCTGCGTGCGCTGATCTTGCGAGGCGACATCGCGCAGAAAGAAGGTGATAATCGCACCGCCACCGCATTCTACCAAGCCGCGCTGAGAGTCGCGCCACGGGACGTTCAGTTGCCTCAGGACGTGATGACCGGACTCGAACGCGCGCAGGCTGCGAACCGCCGCAATGCGGAGGAATATGAAGCGTATCTGTGCAATTGGTTCTCCGAATACGAATCTGCTGGCTTGTGCGCCAGCGGCCGCTTCATACGCTCGCTAGATCTGATGTTCGGCAAACGACAAATCTATCTGCAGCAGCCACTATTCTACTATTTTCCAGAACTGCCGCAGATTCAGTTCTACGAGCGTGTGGAATTTCCCTGGCTTGATGCCGTGGAGGCGGCGACCGGCGATATCCGCTCCGAACTAATCGAGGTGATGAAGGATGATGCTGCCTTCATTCCCTATGTTGAGCCAAGTCCCAATCGCCCGAGTGGCGACCAGATGGGGCTGCTTGGCAATCCCGAGTGGGGTGCTTTCTTTCTTTGGAAGAATGGCACGCTGGTCGAGGAAAATGCTGCGCGCTGCCCTAGGACATTGGATGCCCTGAAGGACGTGCCGCTCGTCCACGTGAGAGGTCGCTCGCCCAGCGTACTGTTCTCCTTGCTGAAGCCCGGCGCGAAAATTCCGCCACATCACGGCTTCGTCAACACGCGGCTGATCTGCCACCTGCCTCTGATCGTGCCGGAGGGCTGCGGATTTCGTGTCGGAAACGATACCCGTCAATGGCAAGAGGGCAAGGCCTGGGTGTTCGACGATAGCATTGAACACGAGGCCTGGAACAACAGTGCCGGCACGCGCGTAATCCTTCTGTTTGACATTTGGCGTCCGGAATTGAGCGAGGCTGAGCGTGAGGTGGTTACGGCTATGTTTCAGGCCATAGATGTCTATGGCAATAGCGGCGAATGGAATTTCTGACGAGTTCGACGTGGTGGGAACCGTCGGGGCTTGACGCACAGCAGTTGGTAGCCGACTGCTCGGAGCAGGCGCAGGACTTCATCCTCGCGCACATGGCAGGCCAAGTCGAATTTCCGTTCTGAATACGTCGCCATATCTCGCGCGACACGACGGCGCCAGAGACGGCCAAGACCGAACTGCTCGAACTGCTGACCAAGGCCGGCATCGCGCCGGAGACGGGTCTCAAATCCTTCGCGGCCTGAGGCGACACTGCCGGACGTCAGGCCGCCGGTGCATCGGGGTAGCTGTCAAGCACGGGGCCGACGGCGGCCTTGAGTTCGCCCAGCCACGGCTCGTAGTGCCGCCAGTGTTCCGCCGACTGGCTTGAAATCGGCCGGCGCACCTGTTCCGAACTCGACGTCAGCACGGCGCGCGTATTCTCGTGCGGGCGCAGGCAGACTTCCTCAAAGGGCAGCTTGCAATAGGCCAGCAGCCGGCGGATTTCACGCTCGGGATCGGCGATCAGTTCTTCGTAAACGACGCGATGGACGCGGCCTGGCAGCACCCGGTCGTAATGCGCCATCAACTCCACATAGTCGCGGTAGATGCGCCCCATGTTGGTGAGGCTGTAAGAGAATTCTTGTCCGGTGGCGTAAAGCTGCGTGAAGTTCGAGAAGCCGCAGGCCATGGGATGACGGCGCACGTCGACAATCTTCGCATTCGGCAGGATGAGGTGGATAAAACCAACGTGAAGGAAGTTGTTGGGCATCTTGTCGATGAAGATCGGTCGATCGGTCTTGCGATAGGCTCGGGTGCGAGAGAGGAACTCCTCGCCTAACGCACGCAGCGCCGCCGCATCGAGCGGAGCAAGCGCATCAGGATAGGCCGCGTCGCCTTTCGCTGCGGTAACCTTGCCCGCCAGCGTTATGACATCATTCAGTTCCGCCGTGCCTTCGACGGCAGAATGGCTGGCCAGGATCTGTTCGACGAGCGTGGAGCCCGCGCGCGGCATCCCGACGATAAAAATGGGATCGCCTGCCTGGCAGCCCGCGCCGGTCCGCTCGGCGAAGAAATCCGGCGTCAACTGCGCGATGCTGCGGCGGACCATACCGGTTGTGCCGTCGGCGTTGTAAGTGGCGCGCGTCAGCGCCAGCGCATTGCCGGCAGCATAGCTCTGGAAGGCATCCTCGTACCGACCGGCATTATCCAGCGCGCTGCCGAGCGCGAAGTGGAGGTTGATGCGCGCCTCGGGGCGCAAGCCGCTGCGCTTCAATATGGCTTGCATCTGCCGAATATCGTCGTCGCTGAAGCGATAGGTTTTCATGTCCGCCAGGGCCCAATAGGCCTTGCCGTAGCCGGGATCGGCGGCGACGGCGCGGCGATAGGCGGCAACGGCTTCGTCGGCACGGCCGGTCACCCGCAGCAGATTGCCGTAGCGCAGGAGCGACTGAAGGTTGGAGGGATGATCCTTGAGAATGGTTTCGACCAGAGCGATGGACCGGGTGTAATCGTTCATCCGGGCCGCAATGGTGGCCATGAGGTCGAGATAGTCGGGATTGCGCGGGTTCTCCTTGAGCAGGGCCTCGGCGCGCGGCTGGGCTTCGGAGATGCGATTCATCCGGCCGAGCAATTGGGCATATTCGAATTGCGCGGCAAGATAGCCGGGGGCCCGCGCTACGCAATCGGCGAGCAGCCGTCGGGCTTCCTCTTCGCGTCCGGTATGGCTGCAGACATCAGCCAGCAGCCGCATCGCCACCACGTCGGTGGGATGGAATTTCAGCCGTTCGCGGGCCGCAGCCTCGGTGATGTCTGCGCGGCTGTTTTCGAGCGCATTGACGGCCCTCAGCAGCAAGGGATCGTTCTTCGCCGCTTCGACATGGCGTTCATAGGCGGCATCGGCGGCTGAAGCATGGCCGGCGAGGTAATGCGCATCGCCCAGCGCCCGCCACAGCCCCGGTAGACGGGGTTCGAGCTTGGCGGCGCGCTCCAGCGCGGCGATGGCATCCTTGGCGCGGTTTGCAGCCAGCAGCGCGCTGCCGAACTCGAACTGAACCGCCGCCCAGTCCGGCCGATCGGCGGCCAGGGCTTCCATCGTCGAAAGCGCTTCGGCAGCTTTGCCCTGGGACCGCAGCGCGACCGCCAGCAGCAGCCGCGCCTCGGCATGGGCAGTCTGAGCAGCCAGAAAACTGCGCAGTTGCGCCTCCGCGGCTGCCGGATCGGCCTGCAGCAATTGTGCGGCGCTGGCAACGGCGGGCGGAACGGC
>JAKAMD010000030.1 GCA_021823875.1 Pseudomonadota bacterium
CGCGGGCCGGAGGCCGGTATGCCGGCGGCCTCTAGCATCCAGCGCTGCGAGCGCGCCGCCATGCAATTGAGCGCCAGTGCCAGCGGCGGATCGCGCCGCGCCGATTCCATGACCGAGCGCACGGCTTCCTTGTACGGCGCCATAGCTTCGAGCCGCCGCATCAACACATCGAACAACCGTTCGCGTGGGCTCTCCTCGCTCATGTCGCTATCGCCGCCAGCCAGCACCTGGCGGTCGATGTCCTTGACGTGGGCGGCCAGAATCGCCAGCACCGAGCCGAACTCGCCGCGTAGCTGCGAAAGCTTGATACTGGCGCGGCCGGCGATTTCGGCAAGGCCGATCTCTTCGATCCGATGCTCGGCCAGCAGTGCCATCAGCGCGTCGATCGCCTTATCGCGGTCGGTGGTGCCGCGCGGCGGCGGAGCGCTCGGGGTCTTGGCTTGGCGTTTGGCTTTGCGGGCCATGGCAGCCTCCCGTTCAGGCAATGGGGGTCGCCTTAATGTAGGCCCGCAAAGACGACGGTTCTAGGGCGATCCCGGCGGTCGCGCTGGCGGCTAGCCGGCCAATTCACACGAGCGCTGTGTGGCGGCGGCGATCGCTTTGGTCAGCAGGCTGTCGAAACCGCCCGGTCCCATCAGCACCGCGAGCGCGGCGGCGGTGGTGCCGCCCGGCGAAGTGACGTTCTGCCGGAGCGTGGCGGCATCGAGTTCCGAGCGATGCAGCAGTTCACCGGAGCCGGCCACGGTCTCGCGCGCCAGCCGCGCGGCGAGCGCGGCCGGCAGCCCCGCGGCGATGCCGGCTTGCGTCATCGCTTCCGCCAGCAAGAACACATAGGCCGGTCCCGAGCCGGAAACGGCGGTGACCGCATCCATCAGGGCTTCGTCTTTCACCCATTCGACCCCGCCGGTCGCAGCGAGCAGATCACCGGCGAGCTTGCGCTGGCTGGCGGAGACTTTGGCGTTGGGCACGGCGACCGTGATGCCGCGGCCGATGGCGGCCGGTGTGTTCGGCATGGCGCGCACGATGCCCAGCCCCGCGGGCAACGCGCCGGCAAGGAAATGCAAGGGCCGTCCGGCCATGATCGAAAGCGCGAGCGTGCGCTTGCCGGCATAGGGAGCGAGCGTGGGCAGGGCATCCGGCGCTATTTGCGGCTTGACCGCAATGACGATGGCGCTCGCTTCGCTTGCCTGCTTGGGGTTGAGCTTGACGCCGCGCCGGGTCAGCGCCTTCACGGCTTTCGCCGGCTTGGACTCGAGCACGATCAGTTTGCGCGGATCAAGCCCGCGCGCGAGCCAGCCGTCGAGCATGGCCGCGCCCATCTTGCCGGCGCCGAGCAGCACCAGGCGGCCGGAGAATTTGGCGAGCGGGCGTGTGTTAGGTTTACGGGCGGCCATCACTCTCTCCGCTGTCATCATCCGCAATTGCGGATGATCCAGTATGCACCGGCCTGGAAATCAAGCCTCAATGTTTAGGAGCACTGGATGCCCCGCTTTCGCGGGGCATGACAAGAGGGAAAGTCAGGCTTCGCCCGAGGTCTCGAACATGGCGGCGGCAAGCGCTTCCTTGGCTTCTTTGCCGGCCCAGACCACGAACTGGAAGGCGGTGAAATAACGCTCGCAGGTGTCGAGCGCGGTCGACAGCAGCACCTCGCATTGCCGGCCGGACGCCTCGACGCCGCCCGCCAGCACCAGCGCGTGCCGGAACATCACCATGCCTTCCCGCATCCACAGGTCGAAATGGCCGACCCAGAGCTGTTCATTGATCAGTGAGATCAACGTCTGCACTTCGGCGCGGCGGCGGTCCGGAATCTTCAGGTCGAAGGCGCAGGCCAGATGCAGCGCCTCGATGTCACCCATCCAGGTATAGGAGAGCTGGTAGTCGGACCAGCGGCCGGTCACCAGGATGGTGATCTCGTCGTCGCCGGCGCGCTCGAACGACCAGTCGTTGCCGGCGGCGACGCGTTCGACCACGTCCAGGGGGTTGATCCGATGTTCGTCAATATAGGCGATGTCGGACATGCCGTCTCCGCTAGACCAATTAGAGCGAGAGGAAACGCACGCCACACCACACGCACGGCACGCCAGAAGCGACCCGCCGGGCCCCGACCTCGGGATTGACTCTCGGGATACACGGTGCCTTGGCAGCAGAAGCGAATCACCGGCAAACCGACTATACCCTGCTCGATTCCGCCCGCCAAAGGCATCGTCGGGCATGAGTGAGCCGTGATTTGCCGCGGAGAGGCAACCGCGCAGGCGGGACTCTCCACAAGCAAAGCTGCGGCGGATTGAATCGGCAGTGGATAACTTTGGTTCCGGAGTCCACCCGGATTCAGCCCGTCAGTCGAACAGGCTCGACACCGACTCTTCGACTGCCGTGCGGTGGATCGCCTCGCCGATCAGTTGGGCGATCGGCAGCGTGCGGATGTTGCCGGCCTCTTTCACCGCCGCGGTCGGCTGAATCGAGTCGGTGATCACCAGTTCCTTCAGGCGTGATTGGGTGATGCGCGCAACCGCGCCGCCCGACAACACGCCGTGGCTGATATACGCATAGACGTCGTTGGCGCCCTGGGCGAGCAAAGCGTCGGCAGCGTTGATCAGCGTGCCGCCGGAATCGACAATGTCGTCGACCAGAATGCAGGTGTAGCCGGCGACCTCGCCGATCACGTTCATCACTTCGGATTCGCCCGGCCGCTCGCGCCGCTTGTCGATGATGGCGAGTGGGGCGTTGATGCGCTTGGCGAGCCCGCGCGCACGCGCGACACCGCCGACGTCAGGCGACACCACCATGATGTTGTCGAGCTTCAGGTGGTCGCGGATGTCGCGCACCATCAGCGGCGAAGCGTAGAGATTATCGGTCGGGATGTCGAAGAAGCCCTGGATCTGGCCGGCATGCAGGTCGAGCGTCATGATTCGGTCGGTGCCGGCGCGCGCGATCAGGTTGGCGACCAGCTTGGCCGAGATTGGCGTGCGCGGGCCCGGTTTGCGGTCCTGGCGTGCGTAGCCGAAATAGGGGATCACCGCCGTGATGCGGCGCGCCGACGAGCGGCGCAGCGCGTCGATGATGATCAGCAGTTCCATCAGGTGGTCGTTGGCCGGCGCCGAAGTCGATTGGATGACGAATACGTCGGCGCCGCGCACGTTTTCCTGGATCTCGACGAATACTTCGCCATCGGCGAATCGCCGCACCACTGCCTTGGTCAGCGGGGTCTCGAGATAGTCGGCGATCGCCTGTGCCAGCGCAGGATTGGAGTTGCCGGCAACGAGCTTGATCGCCCCGTTCTTGCCCGCCATCCAAAAACCCTCGCGTTTAGCTCGTTACACCACTGATTGCCGCCGGTACGGACTCGGCCGCCGAGCAGGCGGCGTGGTCATAACAAGGCGGGGGAGAGGGGGCAATACGGGACAAATTCTTTGTCCCGAGGCTTTTGCCGCCAGCCTGTGCGAAGCTTTAACGCGCGGTACTGTCCGCCAGCCTCAGCGTGCCGCGCTCCGACATGGCGGCCGCCGGGGCCGGCCTGCGGCGCGGCAGCGGTACCGTGACCGAAATCGGCGTTACCACCGCGCCGGTCGCGTCCTGAGCCGGTGCCGACGGCGCCTCGGCGGCCGGCACCGGGTCGGCATGCGGTTGAACGATGCGGAAAATCCCGGCGGCCTCGGGCGAGGAGGCGGCCGGCACCGCGGCCAGCGCAACCTGAGACGGGGCCGCACCCGGCGCGACATCCGGCGAGGTCAGAAAGGCGGCGAGCTGGTCCATGCTGCTCTGGGCCACCTTGCGCAAGGTCGCCTCGTCGACCGCCGGCCAGCCCTCGTGCGCCGCGCCGCCCGCAACCTGGCTGCCGGTGATGCGCAGCGCGCGATGTTCGTCGCGGTCAAACACGTCCCAGACCCAGGAGATCGTGGTCTTGTCGTTGACGATTTCGGCGGAGAGATATCCGCGCACGCGATAGGCCGACGGGCTTTCGCGCGACATCACCGCGAGCCGGCGCGTCTGGGCTTCGTCGTTCATATCCCGCACCAGCGTCTGGAACTGCGCGGGCGGCAGGCCATCGATGGAATCGAACGCGACCGTCGCGCCGCGCGGTTGCGCCACCGACACATTCGGTTGGCCCTCGTGCTGGCAGGCGGCAAGCGTGAATGCGCAGGCTACCGCTAACAACCAGACAGGCGAACACCAACGAAACGCCGCGTTTTGCACGCGGCGACCCCGATGCCACTCCATCGACACCCCTCGGCCGATTTTTGTTCAAGTCCCCTTCGGCCTGGCGGCAGGGTACTGGCTTAAACAGCCTGGAGTCCAGCAAGGATGACGCGTGCAAAGCAGCGTTGCGGATAACGTCTAGTCGGCAAGCGCGATCGCGTTGATATGGCGGCCATAATCGGGTTCATCCAGACGCGTCGTGCGCCGGTAACTGAAGAAGCGGCCGGGATCGGCATAAGTGCACAAACAGAGATCTTCGAAATTCACGATTCCGGCTCGTTGAACGCGGGCTGCAATGTAGCCAGGCAAATCAAACATGGCGTGGTCCGCGCGCGATGACGGTGCGAAATACCGCGCATTGGTTCCATCTACGGCCAGGAAGCGCTCGACGAATTCCGGACCAACCTCGTAGTTCTCCTGCCGGATGGTGGGTCCGAGCGCGGCTGAAATGCGCGCGCGTTGCGCGCCCTGTTGTTCCATTGTCGCGACGGTGGCCTCGATGACTCCGGTGAGTGCGCCGCGCCAGCCGGCATGCGCGGCGGCCACGACGCCGGCTTCGACGTCAGCGAACAGCAGCGGCCCGCAGTCGGCGGTGGACACAGCGACGGCGAGTCCCGGCCGGCATGTGACCACGGCATCGGCCCGCGGACGTTGATCGGAAGGCCACGGCGCATCAACGACCACCACATCAGGTGAATGGATTTGATAGGGCGTCAGCAGGTGCGCTGGCGCAACGCCGAGCGCGGCAGCCATGCGCGCGCGGTTTTCGCCGACCTTGGCGGGATCATCGTCGGAACCGACGCCGCCATTGAGGCTTTCATAGACGCCCTGCGACACACCGCCGCTACGGGTGAAAAAAGCGTGGCGAATGCGCGATAATTGAACGAGCGTGCGTGCCTGCAACATGGTGTGGCGTCCAGGAGAAATGACCCAGGTCAATGCGTTCGGTTGATCGTATTGCTAACGGAAATCACTGATACGTCAGAAATTTGACCGCGGACAAGAAGGAGCTTGCTGCCATGCGTATACCTCTCATCGCAGTCGCTGCCTTGGCCAGTATCGCAGTTGTCGGCGCACCGTCGTCGGCAGGGGCCGCGCCATTGAGCGGCGTAACCAAGGATCTTGCGCAGCAGACGCAAGCGACTGACTCGCTGTTGTTGCAACGCGTGCGGGATCGCCATTTTCGCGGTCACCGTGGCGGACACGGGCACGGCGGTGGCGGTGCCGGCGCGGCGGCAGCTGGCGCGATATTCGGATTGGCTATCGGCGCCATGATTGCCAGCGAAGCCGCACGCCATCAGCAGACTGTCGAATGGTGCATGCAGCGCTATCGCAGCTATGATCCCAGGACCGGGACTTGGGTGGATTATCACGGCCGGATTCATCGCTGCCCGTGATCATCCAAAAACCGGCGGTGTGCCGATCGTCGGATGCGTGAACGCCACCGCTTTGAACAGACTGCCCATGTCGCTGCGGCCAAAACCAGTCAGTCGCAGCAAAGCGAGATCGATATCTGCGGCTTCGGTGGGAGTCGCGCGCGCCTTGAGCTTGGCCGCGCGCGTCTCGATGCCGAGGCCGCGCAGCAGTTCCGACTGGTCGATCGGGCCAAAGCCGGTGACGCCCATGGCCTCGACCGCGCGCTTGAGCGCTTGGAAGTCGACATGAGCGGTAAGATCGACCGTGCCGGGGGTGCTCAACACGTCGGCATAGGCGTGGCGGCCGACCGCCTGCAGCGTTTCACCGACGTCGCTTTCGGCGTGGCCGTAATCGATCACCAGCGCGGTGCCGCGTTCGTCGGCGAGGCGGCGGCCTAGCTCCATGGCGGCACGTTCGTCGCGCCATTCGAAGATCGCGCCGAGGGGCGCATTGCGCGCAGCCGGCGGCAATACGATGTCGGCATGCGGCATCGGCTCGGGCGCGACGGTGTAGGTAAGTTTGCCATCGGCATCGATGCCGATGCGGCGCTCATGCCAGCCGCTCTCGATCTTTACGGCCTGGTTCACCGGCAACGCATCGAAGAACTCGTTGGCGACGACAATGAGGGCGCCTTGCGGCACCTCGGCGAGCGTGTTGTGCCAGTACACCGGCATGCCGATGCCGCCCAGCGTGAGTTCCTGCTGGGCGCGCAGCACCGGGCTGATCTCGACCAGATGGATAACGGCCGCTTCGCGGAACGCCGGCATCACCTGCATCGCGCGCACCGCGTCTTTCATCAAGGTGCCGCGACCGGGGCCGAGCTCGATCAGCCGGATATTTGCCGGCGAGCCCATCTGCGTCCAGACCGCCGCCATCCACAGCCCGATCAATTCGCCGAACATCTGACTCACCTCGGGCGCGGTGGTGAAATCGCCGGACGCGCCCAAGGGATTGCGGGTGACGTAATAGCCGTAGGCCGGATCGCCCAGGCACAAGGCCATATATTCGCTGATCGGCATCGGCCCCGCCGCCTGGATGCGTTTGCGGATCTCACGTTCCAGTGGCGGGATATCGGTCACGTTCAGCTCCGCAGCGGCTTGCGCTTCAACGCATAGACGATGAAGCAGACCCCGGCGAGAAACAATGGGATCGACAGCAGTTGCCCCATGGTGGCGCCGCCCCACAGGAAGCCGAGCTGGGGATCGGGCTCGCGGAAGAATTCGGCAAAGATGCGTGCCATCGCATAACCGCAGGCGAAGGAGCCGACGATCAGGCCCGGCCGCTTCAAGGCGCCAGCGCGGATCATCACGTAGAGCACCGCCAATAACAGCAAGCCTTCCAACCCCGCCTCGTAAAGCTGGCTCGGATGGCGCGGCATCGGTCCGCCGGTCGGGAAGATCATGGCCCAGGGCACGTCGGTCGGCCGGCCCCACAATTCGTCATTGATGAAGTTGGCGAGCCGGCCGAGGAACAGGCCAATCGGCCCGACCGCGCAGGTGATGTCGCCGAGCGAAAGGATCGGCAGTCCGCGTTTCTTCGCGAACAGCACCACCGCCAGCACGCAGCCGACAAAGCCGCCATGGAATGACATGCCGCCATGCCAGAGCTGGAAGATCTGCAGCGGATGAGCGGCGAAGTACGGCAGATTGTAGAACAGCACATAGCCGGTGCGGCCGCCGAGGATGATGCCGATGGTCACCCACAGCACGAAGTCGTCGAACTGGATAACAGTCAACGGTGCCGGCCCGCTCCAATAGCGCTCGTTGCGGATGATCGCGCGGGCATAGACCCAGCCGAGCAGGATGCCCACGATATAGGCGAGCGCATACCAGCGGATGGCAAAGGGGCCGAACTGCACCAGGATGGGGTCGAATTTCGGATAGGGAATGAGCAGCCAGGGCATTACGGAAATCCATTGGGACGACGCGCCCCCGCGCTTCGCCGGAACAGGGATAGCACGCCGCCCCTTGCGGCGGCATTGCCGGATCGCCATTAATGGGGGCAAACCCGGGGGACAAGATCGATGACCCAGACCAGCAACCGCATTTTCGACGAGATGGCGCGTCTGATGAACGATGCCGCCGGGGTCGCGCAAGGGGTACGGCGCGAATTCGACACCCTGTTCCGCGCCCAGGCCGAGCGAATCCTGCGCGATTTGGATGTGGTCCAGCGCGACGAGTTCGAGGCGGTCAAGGAAATGGCTCGCTTGGCCCGTGAAGAGAACGAGGCATTGAAAGCACGCCTTGAGGCGCTCGAGGGCAAGGCCGACAAGCCGGCCAAAAAGGCCAAGGACGCCCCGCCGGCCGATTGATCGGCTTTTCTTGCCCTTTTTGTCCCCCGCCGCTATAAGGCGGCCCGAAACGCGGCCCCCGGCACCCCTGGAGGCTCGCCGCGTTCGTGGGCGGCGGAAAAGCCGCCTTTTCCCATAGACTTAGAAGAGGTTACGACAATGGCCACCGTGCAAGAGATGAAGGCGACGGTGCGCCCGAAAGGCGGCAAGGGGGCCGCACGGGCAGCACGTTATTCCGGCCGCGTGCCGGGCGTGATTTACGGCGACAACAAACCCCCGATGATGGTGCTGATCGAGCACGACGAGCTGAAGAAGCGCATCTATGCAGGCCGCTTCCTCACCACGCTCTACGATCTCGACATCGACGGCACCAAGCATCGCGTGATCCCGCGCGATTTCCAGCTCGACGCGCTCAAGGATCTGCCGATGCATGTCGACTTCCTGCGGGTGGCGGAAGGCGCCAAGATTCGCGTGCACATTCCGGTGCACGTGCTCAATACCGACCAGTCGCCCGGCGTGAAGCGCGGTGGCGCCGTCAACATCGTCACCCACAGCGTCGAGGTGATCTGCCCGGCCGAGTCGATCCCGGATGCCATCGAGGTCGACATCGCTGGCGTCGACATCAACCACTCCAAGCACCTCAGCGAAATTGCGCTGCCGCCCGAAGTGAAGGTGATCGGCCGTGCCGACATGACGCTGGTGACTGTGGTGCCGCCGTCCGGCTACGCCGAAGAGCTCAAGGCCGCCGCCGAAGCTGCGGCTGCCGCTGCGGCTGCCGCGGCTGCGCCTGGCGCCGAAGGGGCTGCTGCTGCGCCTGGTGCGGCGCCTGCTGCTGCCGCGCCGGCTGCGGGTGCTTCGCCCGCGCCCGAGAAGAAGTGAGACGGCGGCGCGTGATCCCGAAAAGTGGGTACCAGTTTTCGGACCAGATCACGCGCCCACCACTAAAAGACGCCTCACGTTTTCCGGCGTTTTGGTTGAGGGCGGCGGCGACGCCGTTGACGCCATGCTGCTCTTGGTCGGCCTCGGCAATCCCGGCTCGCGCTACGTCAACAACCGGCACAATGTCGGCTTCATGGCGGTGCAGGCGATTGCGCGGCGCCACAACATCTCGCCCTGGCGGCGCAAGTTCCAGGGCGTGGCGGTGGAAGGCACGATCGCCGGCGAACGCGTCACGCTGCTCCTGCCGGGCACTTATATGAACGAGTCGGGGCGCGCGGTGCAGGAAGCCGCGCGCTTCTACAAGGTCGAGCCCGGCCAGATCCTGGTGTTCCACGACGAGCTCGAACTGAAGCCTGGCAAGGTGCGGGTGAAGACCGGCGGCGGCAATGCCGGCCACAATGGCCTGCGTTCGCTCTCCGCCCATGTCGGCAACGACTACAAGCGCGTGCGCATCGGCATCGGGCATCCGGGCGACAAGAAGCTGGTGGAGCACTACGTGCTGCAGGATTTCGCCAAGGACGAATGCCCCTGGGTGGAAACCCTGTGCGAGGTGATCGCCGACAATGCGGGGCTGCTGGTCGAGGGCAGGGACGCGAGCTTCCAGAACAAAGTCCATCTGGCCATGCAGGCCAAGGGCTTCGACGACGACAAGGAGCCGTCCGGCTCCGACTGATGAATTGAGTTTAAAGAGACGCGGATAAATCCATGGGTTTCAAATGCGGCATCGTCGGCCTGCCGAATGTCGGCAAGTCGACGCTCTTCAATGCGTTGACCGAGACGGCGGCGGCGCAGGCGGCCAATTATCCGTTCTGCACCATCGAGCCCAATGTCGGTGAGATCGCGGTGCCGGACCCGCGGCAGCAAAAGCTGGCGACGCTCGGCAAGTCGGCCGAGATCATCCCGACTCGTATCACTTTCGTCGATATCGCCGGCCTGGTGCGCGGCGCCTCGAAAGGCGAGGGGCTCGGCAACCAGTTCCTCGCCAATATCCGCGAGGTCGATGCCATCGTCCATGTGGTGCGCTGCTTCGAGGACTCGGACGTCACCCATGTGGAAGGCAAGATCGATCCGATTGCCGACATCGAGACCATCGAAACCGAGCTGATGCTCGCCGATCTCGAGTCGCTGGAAAAGCGCATCGACAATCTGAGCAAGAAGGCCAAAGGCTCGGGCGAGGACGCCAAGCTCGCCAAGGAAACGCTCGATCTGATTAATCGCGCGCTCGTATTGCTGCGCGACGGCAAGCCGGCGCGCCTGGTCGAACGCAAGCCCGAGGAAGAAAGGCTATTCCACTCGCTCGGGCTGCTCACCTCCGCGCCCGTGCTCTATGCCTGCAATGTGGATGAAGGCGCTGCCGCGACCGGTAACGATTTCTCGCGCAAGGTTGAAGCGCGCGCCAAGGAAGAAGGTGCCGTCGCGGTGGTGATCTCGGCCAAGATCGAGTCGGAAATCGCGGTGCTGCCGCCGGCCGAGCGCGCCGAATTTCTCGAAGCCGTGGGCCTGAAGGAAACCGGGCTCGACCGGCTGATCCGCGCCGGCTACGCGCTCCTGCATCTGGTGACCTATTTCACCGTCGGTCCGAAAGAGACGCGGGCCTGGACCATCACGCAAGGAACCAAGGCGCCGCAGGCGGCCGGCGTGATCCATAGCGATTTCGAGAAGGGCTTCATCCGCGCCGAGACCATCGGCTATGACGACTTCATCGCCTGCGGCGGCGAGGTCGGCGCCAAGGAAGCCGGCAAGATGCGGCTGGAAGGCAAGGACTACGTGGTCGCCGACGGCGACGTGATGCATTTCCGCTTCGCCACCTAAGGCGCGGTGCGCATTGAACCTCGGCGCGATCTCCCGCGCGCGGCAAACAGCCGTTCATCCGCAACGCGTTCGAAGCGCCCGGCCTTGCGGATCAGGCCTACGAGCTGCAAGCCGTCACGACCGACACGGATCAGAACGGCAACCAGTTCTTTGTCACCATCACGCTGTCGGCCAATTCCAAGGCCGCGCTGAAGGAGGCCGAGCCCGCCTATCTGGCGATCCTGCGGAAGTATTGAGTGGTCATCCGCCTTGGCGGATTTTGTGCGCCGCGCGGGTCAATGCGTTTTCGGCTTGATTTGGTGCGCCACCGCCGCCGGCAAGACATCAAGATAAGGCCCCAGCAGGAAGGCTTCGCCCGAGCCCGCGCCATAGATGCGATCATGCGCGCGGACCATGATGCGCACTAGGCCGTCGCAGGCGGCGATCGAGTCGGTGATCAGGTCGTTGATCTCGTTCGGCCGCATCTCGGCTCGATAGCGCGGATCGGCGAGCGCCGCCCGCACAATGCAGGTCGTCGCGTGCTGCACCAGCGGCAGCAGCGCGGCATCGCGTTCCGGCATCGACATATGCAGCCAGGCCGTGCGGTCGGTGTTGGTAATGGAAGGGTCGTCAAACGATACATTCAACACAAGCGACAATCCGAAAAGCGATTCAAGGATCATCTCAGGTGCCTTGTGCGAATCAGGGATTGTGACGTTGGTAGCAAGCCTTGAGTCGTGCCGCACGCGAAAACCACAAGACGTTCGGTGACGATGGCGCGGGAGCGAGGCGAAAGGGCCGTAAGGGATTCGCGGCATTAATGTTTTGCCCGGCAGTATGCCGACCGCGTATGACGACGGAGAAATGGTCGTCGATGACGGCGCGCGATTGAAACAAAACAAAGGTAAGCGATTCACCAAACTGATGTTTTCGCCTTAAGACGCGCCGCCGGGCCGGAACAAGATCGCGGGTGCGGTGTTACGGAGGCATGCGGGCAAAACTCCATAGGCGTCGTCGCCGTTGGTTGCCGGGCATGCTGGCGACCGACGCTGATGCGCTGATGACCCCCGATCAGGCCGTGCTGCTCAGGCAGCTTGCCATTGATGCCTACGAGCCGGACGCGTTCGCGGAACGCCTAACGCGCGGCGAGGCCGAGCTTCGCATTGCCATGTTGCGGGCGAAGTTGAAGCGCATCGGGGAGCCGCCGCATACGCTTTGAAGTGCCATGGTGTGAGGCGATGCGTTCGCCGTGTCTGCGGGACGGGGGCGTTCGACCGGTGGTATAACGGACGTGCGGTTTTCCGATGCGGATCGTCGAAAAGGCGGAGCCGGGTACCCATGTGCGCTTTCGTTGCATCAAGCTTGGGCGGCGTTAATCGACCGCATTGAATTCGTATGGAACGCCTCGAAGGCGCATTAACCCTTGTTTTTCAACCCCTTTGTTCGTTTTTGAGGGTGCGGAGCAGATATGCACGCGGCGCGGGACGCTGGATTTTGGCGCTCACAAGCCTTATTTTTAGCGTCGAGGAGTAGATGTATGTCGATGATTAACTACCGCGCCCCTTCCGAACTGTTTCCGAGCCGGAGCCGGAAGTCGCGGCGCCCGATCGGTTACAAGCGCTTTCCCACCGCGGCTGAGGCGATCCGCTTCGCCATGGAGGAACTGCCGCCGGACCTCTTGCTCGGCGCTTATCTCGAGGTCGAGGAACGCCGGTTCGACGGCAATGGCATCCGCCGTCTGTACGAGAGCGCCGACTATCCGCTGCCGCGCAAAGCCGTCGCGAACTAACGCAGCCGTAAAAGAACCCCGCCGGGGCGGGCCTTAAGTTGTCGGGAGGAGATCACTTCAGCACGAAGCTGCGCGCCACCGCGCTGTGGCCGTGCCTCCTGCTGTCGCGCGCCGGCCTGTGCCGGTGCGCTTGCGATCGCCGACACTGTAGCGATGGCTGGGCGGTGCGGGAGGTGTCCCGTTCCGCTGTTGCCGCAATCCACAGCGTCCCGTTGCTATTGCCGATGGCGGCCTGCGCGCGCGGCCCGCTCAACCGGCTGAGCGTTGTCCGGGCGGCTGCCCATTCTTCCATTGCGTCAGGCTGTCACCGATCACCTTCATCGCCGTCATGGCGGCATGGCTGAGGCTGGCATAGCCGGCGATCTCGCGGGTGACGCGGTCGCCTTCGTTGCGCAGCATGTCGCGCACGCCCTGGAGTTCGAGGATGACGCGATCGATCTCCTCCATGGAGGCAGTGGAGACGCGCTTGATCAGTGCGTTCAGATGATCGGCGACCGCCGGATCGGCGGTCTGCTCCATCGCGGCGCGTGCGCGCCGTGCGAGCGAAACATCGCGCCGCACGAATTCGCGGATCTCGCCTTCGAAAGCGTTGACCGCGGCATCGACTTCGCCCAGTTTCTCCGGTGTGTGCCGCTCCGCCGCGAGCGGTTCCGCGTCGCTGTGGTCGGGATTGCTATTCTCCGCAACGAGCCGTTCGGATCTGATCGCTGTCATGCTTTGCTCCCGCTTGAAGCGCAAATGCGTTTGCGCTGACGCCCCCGCCAATTCAAATTGCCGCATGCAACTGGGGCGGTGGTGGGGCGTGAGCGGGGCAGGATCGCGGCGATAGCGCGCGTTGTCCTCACCAATTCAGCTTGAAGCCGGCGGTGATGCTTTTGTTGATGGTCGGTTCGCCGAGATCGGTGACCGAAGTGGTCACATGCAGCGCACCGAACAGTTTCTGGTCCGCGCTCAGCGTGTTGTGGGTGACCGGATCGTTGCTGGCCGATGCGACCGCGGCGCCGAGCGTGGTGCCGGTCGGCAGGATGTCGAACTTGACGCCGCGTTCGTTGCTCCACACCGGCGCCGGCGCGGTGCCGCTGGACGCTTGCGGCAGCGCCGTCACCGGCAGGCCGGAGGGCGCCGCCGGCGCCGTGTCGAACGTGCCCAGCGTATCGGTGACCGCGTAGCTGTCGCGCAGCGTGAGCGAGAAGTCGCCGCCGAGCGGAATCGCATGCTGCAACGTGGTGCCAAGCCGGCCTCGATCGCTGTCGGGATCGATGCGGGCATTGACGCTGCCGAGATTGGACACGCCCACCGAGGCCCAGGCCGCGCCCGAATTGTCGCCGCTTGCGCTGCCCGGCAATGGCGCGCCCGGCTGATAATTCACTGGCGGTGCGGCGGCCACGTTCAGGTCGATGCCGATCTTGCTGTCCCAGTCGCTCGGCAACGGCTGCGTGATGGCGATGGTGCCGGAACCATCCGGCTTGTCGTGGCCATTGACGGCAAGCCCTGGCGGTGCCGGGAGCTGCGGCAGGTTCAGCGATTTTGTCGGCGTATTCGCGGCGGCCACCGGATCGAACACCAAGGCCTGACTGAGCAGCGCGCTGTCCTCGGCGCTGAGCGGCGCGCCGCTGTCGGTGGTGGCAGCTTCATCGGCGGTCGCGGCAAGCGGCGTGGCGACGAGCGCGAGCAGCACGAGAGCGCGACATGCGGCGGTCTCGGCGCGCATGGAATTTGGCCTCGTCATGGTCGTCGGGTTTTCACAGACATGCAGGATCGCCGCCGATTGGTTAAGCCTTGCTTGCTTCTTGCCGGGGAACTTTGGCGAAGCTGTGAAACTGTTTTGGCATGTTAGCGGCAGAGCTTGGCGATGCTGTTGTTGATGGTGTCGACATCGGCGTCGAAGTTGCCGAGCAAGCGCGCGCGTTCGCTGCCGTGGCGGCACAGCGCGGTGACCGCGCGCGCCTTCACCATTTCCAGGAAATAGAGCCGGGTGAGCTGACACATTTGCGTGCTGTCGCCGGCGGCGACCTTGTGCAGCCGCGCCTGCAAGGCGGCGACGCTGGCATCGGCGTCCTGCACCGCGCGTTCGCAGCCGGGCGGGTTCTGAACCGGCGCCGGCGTGGCGGACGCCGACAAGAAAGCCAAGGCGAGGCTGCCCGGCACGATCAGCCCGATAAAAGCGACAGCGGCGAGAATGAAACGTCGAAGCATGACACCGAGCCCTCCAGTCCTCAGGTCTGAGTGTCACCGGGCGGCCAAAAGGTTCATGGGCGCGGCGGAGGGAACCGGTGCGTCGCTGGGACGTTAATCCGCGAGCGAGGGCGACAGCGGGGGCAGGGGGCCGAGAACGCGGGAGGCCTGCCGTGGTCGCGCTGCTGCCGGTGATGCTGGTTGTCGCTCACCTCGGCCCAGTCGGCCAAATCGGCCATGCCGGGCCTGCGCCGGGCCGAATACAGAACCAAGTGCCGCATTTCGCGATCGCGCCGGCCTGCCGCGCCGACCTGACGAGCCGTGCCGCCTGCCGCCGCGACGAACAGGCAGCGCGCGCCGCACTGCGCCGCCAATGGCGTCAATTCAGCCCCGCCGCCCGCGCCAGCTGCACGCGCCTGTCGCGCATCGGCGGCGATCCGGGCTATGTCGAGCTGCTCACCTGCCTGCGCATCGACCAGGACGCCAACGCGCTGCCCCGCGCCGACAAACTGCGCGGCGACCTCGGAGTCCCGCTGGCACGGGAATGAAGGGGAAAGGCGGCGCTCAGGTCTTCTTGGGCGGGCTGGCGACGTGGATAGCCGGTGCGGCGCCGAGCTGCGCCTGCTTGTAGGCCGACAAATGCTTCGGCTTGTCGGCCTTGTCGGACTTCGGCTTCTTCTGCTCCTTCGATGGACGCATCTGACCCTTGGCCATGGCACCCTCCGTGCGGCGATGAGATTCGGAATGGTGATATGTCGCCGGCCGTTCGGCAAGGGCTGTGGATGGCCCGTGCCGCGCCGGGCGCGCTCAGGGCTTGGCCTTGGCCTGTTGGTCGTTCAGGTCGGCCGACTTGCCCGCCATCTTTTCCTTGATGCATTGCGCGACGATGTCGGAACGCTTGTCCAGGGGCAGGTCGGCGTGGCCGTGCTCGGTCGCCATCCAGCAATATTCGGCGGCGTCGGTATGCGACATCGGTTGCGGCGACGGGGTGGGCGTGGCCTGGGCGACGCCGGTGCCGGTGGTTTCGCAGCCGGCGAGCGCCACGCCGGCGGCCAGCAGGGCGGCAGCGGCGAAAAGACGCGGAGCGGGGATACGGGGAAGCTGAAAGGTCATGGTCTTGAGTCCGGGCATGATTGTCGCCCCCGGTATTCGCGACCTAGCGCCGGCGCCCGCGGCGGTTCGCGACGGCGCCATCCATGCGCCGCGGCCGCGCGAAAGGCAAGGGTTGTTACCCTCTCCCACAAGGGGAGAGGGAAGCGGGACTGTTGCGTGCGCGTGCGCTCCTTTCCGGTTCAGCTGTCGAACAGCGGGCATGGGTAAGCGCCCGTCGTCTGTGGCGGGCGCCGCGCCCACCCTGCGTCATGACGTCCGATCAACAACGCCTTCACGGGCGTGGGATGGCTTGCGCCTGTCATCGCGGGCTGCGCCCAAGTGCCGCGCACGCGGCGCGCCGAAACGCATCACCATACCGCTTGCGCACGCATACGGTTGACGTGGGTCAATGCGTCATAAGCGAAAGCGTATAAAGGTGATCATGCGTTTGAGAAGGTAAGGCGCAACCCGTGAAGCGTCGCAGGCGTGAAGCGACGAAGCGATGTCTTTGGCATCCATCGGGAGGCAGGCGTGACAAACGGACTCTTCAACGATGGAGTTTTCGGTTTGGTCCTCGGCGCGCTTCTGGTCGGCATCCTGATTTTAAATGAGATGCCCTATTAGAGCCGAAGCCGCTGAGCCCAGAGCTGGACGGCGCAGTCTCCCCTCCCTCCCCCCACGTCCAGCGAAAAATGACCCTGGTGCACCCCCGCCAGGGTCATCTTCTTTTGAAAGACGCAAATTGC
>JAKAMD010000031.1 GCA_021823875.1 Pseudomonadota bacterium
TCTGATGCGCCGGGCTTCGGCTTCGAGACGCTCGACTTCGTCAAGGACACCGAGCTGGCGGCGCTTGCGTCCGACACCTGGGGCTGCGAGGTGCGGCCGAACCAGAGCGAGGAGGGCATCAACCAGCCCTGGCACTGGATCACCATTCCGATCATGGGCATGACCATGGGCGAGATTTTCCAGTTGAAGGAACTCGCCGACGACTGCGACGCCGACAAGACTTACGAATTTCTGTTCGTCGCGCCGGCGCTGCCGATCACCGGGGCGGTCGGCTCGCCGATCAACCCGCTGGCGATCAAGTGATGGCTAAGCAATATCCCGTCACCCACACCGACGCTGAATGGCGCAAGCTGCTCACGCCTGAGCAATACGCCATCATGCGCGAGCATGGCACCGAATATCCGGGCAGCTGCGCGCTCAATTTCGAGAAACGCGCCGGCACCTTTCTGTGCGCCGGCTGCGATCAGCCGCTGTTTGTGTCGCACAAGAAATTCGAGAGCGGCACCGGCTGGCCGAGCTTCAACGATCCTGAGCCGGGCGCGGTCGAGGGCGAGGAAGATACCAGCCACGGCATGGTGCGCACCGAGGTGCATTGCAGCCGCTGCGGCAGCCATCTCGGCCACGTCTTCCCCGACGGCCCACCGCCGACGGGACTGCGTTACTGCATCAACGGCGTGGCGATGAATTTCATTCCGGAAGAGAAGTGATCTGTTTCGTCATGGCTGGGCTTGTCCCGGCCGTCCACGACTTCTTCCAGACGACACGTGGATGCCCGGCACAAGGCCGGGCATGACGCCGAAAATGTCGAAAGGACAGTGAGCAATGCTGGGACACAATACGAAACGCACCGGCGCCGAAGTGCTCGCCGACATGCTGGCGGGTTATGGCGTGACCCACGTCTTCATGGTGCCGGCGGTGTTGCGGCGGACCTTCGCCGAGATGGAGCGGCGCACCAAGATTGCGCGCGTGCATTGCCATGGCGAGAAATCCGCCGCCTATATGGCCGACGGCTATGCGCGCGCTTCTGGCAAGCCGGGCATCTGCATGGCGCAGGTGATCGGCGCGCTCAATCTCGCCGCCGGCCTGCGCGACGCCTATCTCGCCCATGCGCCGGTGATCGCCTTCACCGGCGGCCGCGATCCGAAAACCAAGTTCCGCAAAGTTTACCAGGAAGTGGACGACGTGCCGGCCTTCGAGCCGGTCACCAAGATGAACGCCACCGTCGATGATGTTGCGCGCATTCCCGACATGGTGCGGCAGGCCTTCCGCACCGCCACGACCGGCGCGCCCGGCCCGGTGCATCTGCAGTTCCGCGGCAACGAAGGGCAGGTCGACGTCGAGGAAGCCGAGATCGAGGCGCTGGTCGAGCAGCAGTTCGCGCTGGTGCCGCCGTTCCGCCCCGCGCCGCAGCCGGAGCAAGTGAAAGCCGCGCTCGAATTATTGCAGAAGGCCGAGCGGCCGATCATCGTTGCTGGCGGCGGTGTGCATGCCTCCGGTGCCGCGCGTGAACTGGTGGCGCTGGCCGAGGCGCTGCAAATCCCGGTTGCCACTTCGCTCAACGGCAAAGATGTGATCCCCGGCGTGCATTCCCTGTCGCTCGGCGTCGCCGGCACCTATTCGCGCGAGAGCGCCAACCGTGCGGTCAACCGCGCCGATCTCGTCTGTTTCATCGGCACCGAAACCGGCGGCATGACCACGCATTTCTGGGCGGTGCCCAAGATCGGCACGCCGGCGATCCAGATCGACATCGAGCCGGAAGCGCTCGGCCGCAATTATCCATTGCAGGCAAGCGTGCTGGGTGACGCCAAGACGGTGCTCGCCATGATGCTGGCGCAGGCCGACAAGGCGAGCGCCAAGAAACGCGAAGCCTGGATCAAGGAAATCGGCACGCTGCGCAGCGACTGGTACGCCAAATACAAGGCCGATCTCGAATCCGATGTGGTACCGATCCATCCGGCGCGCATCTGCCACGAGCTGACGCAGCATGTGCCGGACGACGCCATCGTCGTGGTCGACACCGGTCATGCCGGCATGTGGATGGGCGGCATGTACGATCTGCGCAAACCGACGCAGAGTTACATGCGCAGCGCCGGCCATCTCGGCTGGGCCTTCCCGGCCGGGCTCGGCGCCAAGGCGGCCTGTCCTGAGCGGCCGGTGGTCACGTTCACCGGCGATGCCGGCTTCTGGTATCACGTCGCCGAACTGGAAACCGCGGTGCGCTGGAACCTCGCCAGCGTCACCGTGGTCAACAACAATGGCGGCGGCAACCAGTCGAAGCGCGGCTTCGACCGCGCCTATGGCAACGAACCGACCGCGCAGTCACGCGAATTGTGGACCTACAAGCCGATGAATTTCGCGCGGCTCGCCGAGGATATCGGCGCGTTCGGCATCCGTGTCGAGAAGGCGAGCGATATTGCGCCGGCTTTGGCCAAGGCGCTCGCGGCCAAGCGGCCGGCGGTGATCGATGTCGTATGTGACATCGAATTCCTGGCGCCGACTGCGGTGACGTAACGCCAAGAATAAAGCTCTGATTTCTGCGCCAGCGGAGACGGGGCCATCATTTGATTGCCAGCAAGATCATCGGCTGCGGCCGATGATCGCGGTATTCGTTAGCCTTTGACCCACCTCAAGGCGCGCTGCGGCGCGCGCGCCATAATTATTAAAAATCCTGGGGTTCGTTGGATCGAAGGGAGGTCGACGATGAAATACGTTCGACTGCTCGTCGGCGAGGACGGCAAAACCCATTTCGAGGACGCCACCCTCAAGCTCGACGAGGCCGATTACCGGCCGCCGGCACCGCTTATGTTCGTGTCGCACGCTTTCATGACCGATGGCGTGCAATTCATTCGGCTGCCGTCCGGCTGGGCTGCCGAGGCCATCCATCCGCCCAAGAAGCAGTTTTTGATCGGCTTGAAGGGCACCGTTGAGATCACGGTCACGGACGGCGAGACGCGCAGCTTCGGCGCAGGCGACCGTATCTTGATGGAGGATGTCAACGGCGAAGGGCACGCCACCCGCGTCAAGGGCGACGAATTCCTGGCCGCAGTGGTGCCGATCGATTGAACTGATCAGCCTTCCCCGATCTCGCGCAGCACTTCTTCGGTGTGCTCGCCAAGGAGCGGCGCCGGCCGTTCGGATGCCGCCTTCCAGCCGTCCATCACGATCGGCGTGCGCACACCCGGGATGTATCCGGCCTTGGCCGCCTTGCTTGGCAGCTTGAGCTGCATGCCGCGGTGCTTGACCTGCGGATCGTTGAACACCTGCTCGAGATCGTTGATCGGGCCGGCCGGCACGCCTTGCTCTTCCAGTTTGGCCAGCAGATCGTTGCGCTTCATCGTTGCGGTCAGCGCCGACAATTTGCCGATCAGCTCGGCGCGGTGCTTCAAGCGGCCGACATTGTCCTTGTAGTCCGGATTTGTCGCCAGTTCCGGCGCACCCAGCACATTGCAGAACTTCACATATTGCGCGTCGTTGCCTGTGGCGACGATGGCGTAACCGTCGGCCACCGGGAACACCTGATAGGGCACGATATTGGCGTGCGCATTGCCGATGCGTTTCGGCACCTTGCCGGAGACGAGATAATTGAGCGCCTGGTTCGACAGCACGCCAACGGTGGTATCGACCAGCGCGGTGTCGACGTAGCAGCCCTTGCCGGTGCGCCCGCGTTCTTGCAGCGCGGCCAGGATGCCGACCACCGAATAGACACCGGTGAAGATATCCGACATCGGGATGCCGATGCGGGTCGGCTCGCCGTCGGCGGTACCGGTCAGGTCCATGATGCCGGCCATGCCCTGCGCCATCAGGTCGTAGCCGGCGCGCTTGGCGTAGGGGCCGTCCTGGCCGAAGCCGGTGACCGAGCAATAGATCAGCCGCGGGCATTCGTCCTTCAGGCTCTTGTAGTCGAGGCCGAACTTGGCGAGGCCGCCGACCTTGAAGTTTTCGATCAGCACGTCCGAGCGCGCCGCCAGCTTGCGCACGATGCGGCGGCCTTCCTCGCTCTCGAAGTCGATCTCGACCGAGCGCTTGCCGCGGTTGGCGGCATGGAAATAGGCCGAGCCGATCGGCTTGCCGTCGACGCCTTCCACGAAGGGCGGACCCCAGCCGCGGGTGTCATCGCCCGGGCCCTTGCGCTCCACCTTGATGACGTCGGCGCCCAGGTCGGCCAGCAGCTGGCCGGCCCAGGGTCCGGCAAGGATACGGGCGAGTTCGAGGACGCGGAGACCCGCCAATGGCTTCGGCATGCGATGAAACTCCCGGAACTTGGACGGCAGGAAAGTTGTCGGCCGGGGTTATAATGGCATCGTCCGGCCCTGGCCAGAGCCGGGATTTTCTTTTGACGGCAGGGGCTTGAAGACGTTTTTACTATCCATCTATGGCGCGGATTGCCGCTAGCGGCTAATCTGCCTATAGGCGTGCCGAGGGGGCGATCCGTAATTCCCTTGACGACCTTCAACCGCGGCGGGCGACCGTCGCCATAAGAACTCATATGGAGGAACACTCATGAGGACGATCACGACTTTGCTTGCCGCGGCGGCGGCGGCCGTGTTGCTGACGGCTTCGGCGCAGGCACTCACGCTGCGGGCTTCGCACCAGTTCCCGGGCGGTAAAGGGGACGTGCGCGACGACATGGTGCAGATGATAGCCAAAGAAGCCGGCGCCGCCGGCGTCGGCCTCACCGTGCAGGTCTATCCGGGCGCTTCGCTGTTCAAGCCGAACCAGCAATGGAACGCCATGGTCGACGGCCAGCTCGACATCGCGCTGTTCCCGCTCGACTACGCCAGCGGCAAGGTGCCGACCTTCAGCGCCACGCTGATGCCCGGCCTGATCCGCAACCAGGAACGCGCCAAGCGCATCAACAACTCCGAATTCATGAAGATGATCCGCGCCGAGATCGAGAAACACGGCGTGATGGTGCTGTCCGACGCCTGGTTCGCCGGCGGTATGGCCTCCAAGGAAAGCTGCATCAAGATGCCGGCTGATCTGAAAGGCGCCAAATTCCGCGCCGCCGGACCGACCTTCGCGGCGATGTGGCAGGCGGCCGGCGCCAGCATCGTCAGCCCGCCGTCGAATGAAATCTACAACGCCTTCCAAACCGGCGTTGTCACCGCCACCGACACCAGCCTCGGCACCTTCGCTTCGATGCGGCTCTACGAGGTGACCAAATGTCTGACCGCGCCCGGCAACAACGCGCTGTGGTTCATGTATGAGCCTGTGCTGATGTCGAAGAAGAGCTTCAACAAGCTCAACAAGGCGCAGCAGGCCGCGATCATCAAGGCCGGCAAGGACGCCCAGGCCTACTATGAGAAGAAGGCGGACGAGGTGAACGCGGCCGCCATCAAGGCCTTCGAAGATCACAAGGTGCAGGTCATCAGCCTGACCGACGCCGAATACAATGCCTGGATCGACGTGGCGAAGAAGAGCTCTTATGCCAAGTTCGCCAAAGACGTGCCGAACGGCCAGAAGCTGATCGACGAAGCGCTGGCGGTTAAGTAACGAGCCAACAAGGCTGGCCGGCGGGGACACTCGCCGGCCGGTGCTTCGTCCGGAAGGCGCGCAGCCGGCCGGAAGAATTTCAGCGAACCAGGACAAATCGGATAATCAGACCCATGGACGCTTACATCCGGGCGGTCGCCTTCCTGTCGCGGGTCGCCGGCCTGGCCGCCGCTCTTCTGATCGGCTTTGCCGTGCTCGTGATCTGCCAGATGGTGGTCGAGCGCTACCTTTTGAATATGACGACGATCTGGCAGATCGACGTCGTCACTTACTGTATCGTCGGTGCGACGTTTATCGGCAGCGCCTATGTGCTGATGACGCGCGGGCATGTGAACGTCGACGTGCTGCCGCTCTATCTCGGGGCGAGGGCGCGCTACTGGCTGGCGCTGGTCACCATCATCATCGGCTTCGCCTTCGTCGTGGTGCTGTTCTTGCTGTGCACGGCCTATTGGTATGAGGCGTGGTCGAAGAACTGGCATTCCGACACAGTCTGGCGCGCGCCGTTATGGGTTCCCTATTTCTCGATGCCCATCGGGCTTGGGCTCTTGGTGCTGCAATACGCCGCCGAGTTGATCTGCTTGGTGACCGGACGGGCGCCGCCCTTTGGCCTCGGCGAAGACAGGATGCCGCACGCATGAGCCCGACCCAAGAAGGTTCCATCGTTCTCGTCGTCACGCTTTTGATGTTGCTGTCGGGCGTGCCGGTGGCCTTCGGCCTGGGCGCGATCTCGATCATCTTTCTGCTGATCTTCCAGGGCTTCGACAGCATGCATGTGGTGGCCGAGACCTTCTATTCCGGCCTCGACGATTTCACGCTGGTTGCCATTCCGATGTTCGTGATGATGGGCGCGGCCATCGGCTCCTCGCCCGCCGGCAAGGACCTCTACGAGGCGCTCGACCGCTGGCTTTATAGGCTGCCGGGCGGCCTAGTCATATCGAATCTCGGTGCCTGCGCGATCTTTGCCGCGCTCACCGGTTCTTCGCCCGCCTGCTGCGCCGCTATCGGCAAGATGGGCATCCCGGAGATGCGCCGGCGCGGCTATCCGGACGAGGTGGCGACCGGCTCGATCTGCGCCGGCGGCACGCTTGGCATCCTCATTCCACCGTCGATCACCTTCATCCTCTACGGCATCGCCACCGAGACCTCGATCGGCCGGCTGTTCGTCGCCGGAGTCATGCCGGGGATCATGCTGACCGGCATGTTCATGCTGTGGTCGGTGTTTGCGATCTGGAAGAGCGGCTTCCGCTCGCATGCCGCCGAGTTCCGCTACTCGTGGAAGCAGAAGTTTGAATCGGTGCCGAAGATCGCACCGTTCGTCTTCATCATCGTCGGCGTCATGTACGCTCTTTACGGTGGCGTCGCCACGCCTTCGGAAGCCGCCGGCGTCGGTGCTGCCCTGTGCCTGGTGCTGGCGGTCCTGATCTACCGCTTGTGGACGCCGCAGCAGATCTGGATGATCCTGCGCGACACCATGCGCGAGTCGGTGATGATCCTGACCATCATCGCCGCCGCCGTGCTGTTCGGCTATATGCTGACCTCGCTCTACCTCACCCAGACGCTGGCGCAGGCCATCGCCGATGCGCACTTCAATCGCTGGGTGCTGATGGGGACGATCAACCTGTTCCTGCTGGTCTGCGGCTTCTTCATCCCGCCCGCCGCCATCATCCTGATGACCTCGCCGATCCTGCTGCCGATCATCACGGCGGCCGGCTTCGACCCGGTCTGGTTCGGCGTGATCCTGACCATCAACATGGAGATCGGCCTGATCCACCCGCCGGTGGGCTTGAACATCTACATCGTCAACGCCATCGCGCCCGACGTCCCGGTAACGAAAGTCATGTGGGGAACGCTGCCCTACGTTTTATGCATGATGCTGGCGATCGTGATCTTGTGTATATTCCCCGAAATCGCCACATGGCTGCCCAACCATCTGATGGGGGTCGGCAAATAGCGGGTGTCCGCCGGGTGCGGGAGCATCTTCAATGAACACCTCGTTTTTCGGCGAACTGCTGCAGACGATTTCCGAGCGCGGACGCGCCTTGATCCGCCCGCGCGAGCGGCGTGGCACCGATGCCAGCCGCTCGGAAAGCCTGGTCGAACTCTGCGACCATCTGCTCTCCGGTCGTGGCGAAGCCTCCGGCGTAGCCCTGGCGCGCGAAATCCTCACCCGCTACGCGGAGCTCACCACCGGACCGCGCATCGCCTTCTTCGAGGCGTTGGCGCAGCGCTTCGGGCCCGACAAGGCGCGCATGGATGCGGCGATCACGGCTTGGCAGGCCAAGCCCAATGACGAAACCGCGGCCGAGGTGCATGCGGCGTCCGAACCGCGCCGGCAGGAGCTGTTTCGCCGGCTCAAT
The DNA here is from genome assembly GCA_021823875.1 of Pseudomonadota bacterium. GTDB lineage: Bacteria > Pseudomonadota > Alphaproteobacteria > Rhizobiales > Xanthobacteraceae > Pseudolabrys. The sequence continues at coordinate 7,851 of JAKAMD010000031.1, forward strand.
CTGGCGCCCGGTGGCACCGCCGCGCTGGTGCGCATGCGCGAGCAGTTGATGGACGTGCTCGCCCACCGCGACGCCGATCTCGGCACGGTCGACGACGACTTCGTTCACTTGTTTTCGTCCTGGTTCAACCGCGGCTTCCTCGTGCTGCGTCGCATCGACTGGTCGACGCCGGCGATCGTGCTGGAGAAGATCATCCGCTACGAGGCGGTGCATGCGATCCACGACTGGGACGATCTGCGCCGGCGCATCGATCCGCCGGACCGGCGCTGCTACGCCTTTTTCCATCCGGCGCTGGTCGACGATCCGCTGATCTTCGTCGAGGTGGCCTTCACCCGCGACATCCCCGGCGCCATCGCGCCGATCCTGAGTTCGCAGCGCGAGGTAACGGAGAACGACAAGGCCCGCACTGCGGTGTTCTATTCGATCTCCAACTGCCAGCGCGGGCTTGCCGGCGTGTCCTTCGGCAATTTCCTGATCAAGCAGGTGGTCGAGGAGATCAGCCGCGAGAAGCCGAAGCTGTCGACCTTCGTGACGCTGTCGCCGGTCGTCAGCTTCGCGGGCTGGCTCAAGCGCGAGCGCGAACAGGAGGCGTCCGCTGCCTTGAGCGAAAGCGACAAGCAGACCCTGGCCGCGCTCGATGACGCCGGTTGGTGGAAGAATCCGGAAGCCGCCGAGCGCCTGCGCGAACCATTGATGCGGGCAGCGGCCTGGTATTACGTGCGCGCGCGCACTGCGCGCGGACTGCCGGTCGATGCGGTAGCGCGCTTCCATCTCGGCAACGGCGCTAGGCTCGAGCGCATCAACTGGCTGGCCGACACGTCCGAGAAGGCGCTCGCGCAAGCGCACGGGCTGATGGTCAATTACCAGTACGATCTCGACGACATCGAGAAGAACCACGAGGCCTATGCCGAAGGCCGCACCGTGGTGGCTGCCAGCAGCGTGCAGCGTCTGGTCCGCGCGCCGCTCGAACTGGTGCCCATAAAGTAACGTTCGGTCTCACGCCTTGCCGTAGACCGGCACCACGGCGCCGCGCGTGACCTTGTTCTCGGGCGAGGCCAGGAACAGGATCATCGCCGCCACGTCTTCCACCTTCGGCCAGGAATCGTGATCCGCTTTCGGCATGGCGGCGCGGTTGGCGGGCGTGTCCATGATCGAGGGCGCTACCGCGTTGACCAGGATGCCGTCGCGCGCCACTTCCTCCGCCAGCGCCGCCGTCAGCGCGGCGACGCCGGTCTTGGCGACCGTATAGGCGGTCATGCCGGCGCCCGAGCGCGGCTCCAGCGCCGGCCGCGCCGCCACGTTGACGATGCGGCCGCCTTGCCCGTTCGCGCGCATCGCCTTCACCGCCGCGCGGCAGCACAGGAAGCAGGAGACCAGGTTGCCGTTGAGCTGCGCCATCAGCGCCGTCTTGTCGGTTTCAGCGATCTTGCTCATGGCGAAGCCGCCGGCGATATGAATCGAAGCCCAAGGTCCGCCAGAAGCCGTGATGCCGTCATAGAGCTTGGCGACGGCCGCTTCGTCGGCCAGATCGCTGACGGCGACCAGCCGGACGCCGGCATGCTCGCGGTGGGCAAAACGCTGGGCTTCGCTCAGATGCACGAAGGAAATCGTGCAGCGTGCGCCGGCGTCAAGCAGCGCGCCCATCACCGCCGTGCCGAGCGCACCGGTACCACCGGTCACCACGACATGTTTGCCGGAAAAGTCCATTTTTCCTGTCATGGCCGGGCTTATCCCTGCCATCCACGCCTTGCTCTGCTCGCTAGACTAAAGACGTGGATGCCCGGCACAAGGCCGGGCATGACGAATTGTTAGCCGCGCCCGCGCTTCACCCGCGTCGGCAGCACCTGGAACTCGATCCAGTTCGCCACCTCGCTGATCCGCAGCTGCTTGTTGAGTACGTTCTGGCTGATGCCGTGCCGCCAGGACAGCCGCTTGCATTCCGGATCGTGGTCGAGCAGGTCGAGGTCTTCAGCGAAGGCCCGCATATCCATTTCGTCGGCGAAGAATCCTTCGCCGATCAGTCGCGTGCCGATGCGCCGGACGATCGCCGCCAGTTCGCGCAGCGGATATTCCGGGTGGTACTGTACCGCCCAGGCGACCGAGCCGTTGGTGCGGATCTCGACCGCCTGCACCGCCGACATCGCGTTGCTGGCGAGCACGGTCGAACCCGGCGGCAGCATTTCGACCTCGTCGAGATGCACGGTCGGCGCGTTGAACACGTCGAGCTTGCCGACGAACATCGGATGCTTGCGGCCGGCCTCGGTCAGGCGGATGCCGCGGCCGAAGCCGATCTCGCGGCCTTTCGGGTTCTTGCGCACGCTGCCGCCGGCCGCTGCCGCGATCACCTGCAGGCCCCAGCAGGAGCCGAACAGCGGAGTTCCGGTTGCCAGCGCCGAGCGCACCAACTCGACCTGCCGCATGACCTCTGGCCCGCCGGCATAGACGTGCAGCGCCGAGCCGGTGATGGCGATGCCGTCATAGCCTTCCAGCGCTTCGCCTTTCGGCAGCGAAACCGCCGCGTCGCCCGGGTAGCAGATGTCGACAATCGCCCCGGGCAGCACTTCGCGCAGCAGGTCGGAATAGCCCTTGCTCGCCGGAACGCCGCCGGCGGCAATGTGGTCGGCCATGGTCTGCGGGGAATTTCCTTCGATGACGAGCAGGCGGGGGGAGTGCATCGGAAGAATCGGGTCCTCGGGCCGGCCTCGCGGCCCACGCAAGATATGACGGCGTAATGCTTATTTTGCAATTAGGGCTGAAACTTGGGCCTTCACAGGCGCTTCCGCCAAGTCTTGCTTGAGGGCGCCGGGCTACCCGCCCATGCTCGGGGCGCAAAAAGCGAATCAGCAGGCATGGCCGACTTCGACCTCGCCATCATCGGCGGCGGTATCAACGGCACCGGAATTGCCCGCGACGCCGCCGGCCGCGGTTTGCGCGTGTTGCTGGTCGAGATGAACGATCTCGCTTCCGGCACCTCCTCGGCGTCCTCCAAGCTGATCCATGGCGGACTGCGCTATCTGGAGCACGGCGCCTTCCGCCTGGTGCGCGAGGCGCTCAGCGAGCGCGAAGTGCTGCTGCGCATGGCGCCGCACATCATCCGGCCGCTACGCTTCGTGCTGCCGCCGCTGCCGGGCCAGCGCTCGGCCTTGAAGCTGCGCCTCGGGCTCTGGCTCTACGACTGGCTGGGCGCGCGCAAATTGCTGCCGGCGAGCAAGACCGTCGATCTCACCCATCATCCGCTCGGGGAGCCGCTGAAACGCTACTTTAGCTACGGCTTCGAATTCTCCGATTGTCTGGTGGACGATTCCCGGCTGGTGATCCTCACCGCACTCGATGCTGCCGAGCGCGGTGCCGTGATCCGCACCCGCACGAAGCTCGCCCGCGCCGAGCGCGGCGAGGGCTGGGAACTGGTGCTCAATGCTGGTGGCCGGCGCGACGTCGTGCGCGCGCGTGTGCTGGTCAATGCCGCCGGCCCCTGGATCAGCACGGTGGCCGGCACCGTCATCCGCCAGCCGCTGAAACAGCCGGTGCGCCTGATCAAGGGCAGCCATATCGTGGTGCCGCGGCGTTTCGCGCACGACGCCGGCTACGTGCTGCAGGCCGCTGACGGGCGCGTGGTGTTCGCGCTGCCCTTTGCCAATGACTTCACGCTGATCGGCACCACCGACGAGCGCTTCCTCGGCGACCTTGCTGCGCCCACGCCGGATTCCGACGAGGTGCTCTATCTGTGCGAGACGGTGAACCGCTATTTCCGCGAACCGGTGATGCCCGACGAACTGGTCTGGTCCTTCGCCGGTGTGCGCGCGCTCTATGACGACGGCGCCGGCAAGCCGGAAGACATCACGCGCGACTATGTGCTGATGCTCGACGAGCGCCGCGGCGAGGCCCCGCTGCTCACGGTCTATGGCGGCAAGATCACCACCCATCGCAAGCTGGCCGAGGCGGCGCTGGCGAAGATCGGTCCCTACTTCACCCTCCGTCCGTCTTGGACGGCGGATGCCCCGCTGCCGGGCGGCGACTTTCCGGCCACCGGCTTTCATGACCAAGTGGCGGCACTGATCGCGCAATGGCCGTTCCTGTCCGAGCCGCATGCACGGCGGTTGACGCGCGCCTATGGCACGCGCGCCGCGCGTTTCCTCGGCCGTGCGCAAAGCATGGCGGATTTGGGCGAGCGCTTCACCGCGGATCTGACCGCCGCCGAGGTGCAGTACCTCGTCACGCACGAATGGGCCGAAACGGCCGAGGATGTGCTCTACCGGCGCGGCAAGCTCGGCCTCAAGGCCAGCGAGGCGGAGCGCGACAGCCTTGCCCGCTTCATCGCGTCGCCGCGCGGTTAACGGAAGCTTGCCGAACTGCGTACAAATAAGCCGCTAATTTTCAAGAGACCACCATACCTCCGTGCTCTACTGCCGGCCAAAAGTGGCTTGCGTGGGAACAGCGGGGGCGCGATGCCCATGGACAGCAAGGCTTTGAATGCACGCATCACACTCACCAAGGTCTTGGTGGTGGATGACGATCTGTATATGCGCAAGGTGGTTCGCACCATGCTGATGACCATCGGCGTGCGCAATATCGAGGAAGCGAGCAACGGATTGATCGGGATCGACGTCATCCGCTCGATGGCGCCCGATGTCGTGATCCTCGATTGGGAAATGCCCGGGCTCGATGGCGTCCAGTTCATGCGCACGGTCCGTTCGCCAGAAACTTTTCCCTATCCGGACGTGTCCGTCATCATGCTCTCCGGTCACGGTGAGCGCTCGCGCGTGGTCGACGCGATGAAAGCCGGTGTCAACGAGTTCCTGCTCAAGCCGGTATCCGTGAAGGCCTTGCGTGAGCGTCTGGTGGCGGTGTTGGCCAATCCGCGGCCGATGATCCGCTCCGGCGATTATTACGGTCCGATGCCGCGCAAGATCGTCGTCCCCAGCAATGCCGAGGTGGACGATATGACCACCTTGTTCATGGTGAACTGACCCAGTGCCCTCCAAACAAGCGGGTCGTGTTTGGCCCCGACAATCCCCCTGCGGCGGAGCGAGGTTGCGTAATGGATATGCATAATAGGCAGGCTCAGGCTCTGATCCAGCAACTCGCCATCCTGGTGGTCGACGACAATGCCTATATGCGCAAGCTGGTGCGCAGCATGCTCGGCAATCTCGGCGTGAAGACCGTTTTCGAGTCCGGCGACGGCATCGACGCACTGGAGACGATCCGCACCGCGGCGCCCGACGTGGTGATCCTCGACTGGGAAATGCCGCTGCTCAACGGCCCCGAACTGGTGCGCATCGTGCGTTCGCCCGGCGTATTCCCGACGCCGGACATTCCGATCATCATGCTCACCGCCCATGCCAGCCGCCCGCGCATCCTCCACGGCGTCAAGCTCGGCATAAACGAGGTGCTGTGCAAGCCGGTATCGGCCAAGGCGCTGTTCGACCGGCTGCTCTCCATCACGCTCTCGCCGCGCGCCAACGTCAAGATCGGCGACTATTACGGGCCGGAACCGCGACCCCAAGCCGCCGCGCAGGTGGTAGCCGAACCGGCCTGACCCGCTTTCCCCGTCTGCCATTGCCCAGTTGAGTGTGCGCACGCCTGCCGTTAGCGTGGCGCGGCGTGGGGCAATGGGACGAGGGGGATCGATGGCCGATAAGGCTGCGCGGGAGCCGGTGGCGGAGCCGTCCGCGCTGGTGCGCTTCGAAAACGTGAGCAAGCGCTTCGGCGCAATTGCCGCAGTCGAGAACCTCACCCTCGAGATCCGGCATGGCGAGTTCTTCGCGCTGCTCGGCCCCTCCGGCTGCGGCAAGACCACGCTGCTGCGCCTGCTGGCCGGCTTCGAGGAGGTGAGCGAAGGCCGCATCCTGCTCGACGGCGAGGACATCAGCGCCGTGCCGCCGCACCGGCGGCCGGTCAACATGATGTTCCAGAACTACGCGCTGTTTCCGCATCTCAATGTCGCGGGCAATATCGGCTTCGGCCTGCGCCAGGACCGGGTCGGGCGGGGCGAGATTGCCGACCGCGTCGAGGAGATGCTGGCGCTGGTGCAGATGCAGGGCTACGGCCGCCGCCGCATCGGCGAACTCTCCGGCGGCCAGCGCCAGCGCGTCGCCCTGGCGCGCGCGCTGATCAAGCGGCCGCGCGTGCTCTTGCTCGACGAGCCGATGGCCGCGCTCGACAAGAAGCTGCGCGGCGAGACCCAGTTCGAGCTGATGGCGCTGCAGCGCCGGCTCGGCACCACCTTCGTCATCGTCACCCACGACCAGGAGGAGGCGATGATCGTCGCCGATCGCATGGCGTTGATGAAGGACGGCCGGCTGATGCAGGTGGCGCCGCCGGCGGAAATCTACGAGCAGCCGAACTCGCGCTGGGTGGCCGATTTCATCGGCGAGGCGACACTGATCGAGGGAAGGCTTGCCGGCGACGACCTCATCGAAACCAGGCTCGGCCCCTTGCGCGTGCCGACGGGCGCGGCGCCATCCGGCGCGCCGGTCGCGTTGGCGCTCCGGCCGGAGAAGCTTACGCTCAGTGCGGCGCGGCCGGCAGGTGCGGTCAACGCGCTCGCCGGCACCGTTGCCGAGATCGGCTATCGCGGCGACGTTTCGCTCTTTCAGGTGCGGCTTGCCGACCACTCGCTGATCAAGATCTCGCGCGCCAATGTCACGGGCCAGCCGCCCATCGCGGTCGACGATCTGGTGTGGGTGTCCTGGCCGGTGGAGGCGGGGGTGGTGCTGACGCAATGAGCAAGAACTCGGAAAGCCATCGCGCGCGCGGCCAGCGCCTTGTGCTCTGGCTGCCCTATCTCTGGCTGCTCGCTTTCTTCCTTTTGCCCTTCCTCATCGTCCTGAAGATCAGCTTCGCGCAGACGGTGATTGCCATGCCGCCGTACCGGCCGGTGCTCGATCTCGCCGCCGGCTGGCAGGGCCTCGTCGCCTTCGCGCACGGCCTCACCCTCGATGGCTACCGGCTGATTGCCTCCGACCCGCTTTATCTCGCCTCCTATCTGAAAAGCCTCCAGCTTGCCTCGCTCTCCACCCTGATCCTGCTTGCGCTCGGTTATCCGATCGCCTATGGCATCGCGCGCAGCCCACGCGCACTTCAACCGCTCCTGGTCATGGCGGTGGTGCTGCCGTTCTGGACCTCGTTCCTGATCCGTGTCTATGCCTGGATCAACATCCTGCAACGCGACGGTCTCTTGAACGACGTGCTGATGGCGCTGCACATCGTCGACAAGCGCCCGGAATGGCTCGCCTCCGACACCGCCGTCTATATCGGCATCGTCTATTCCTACCTGCCGTTCATGGTGCTGCCGCTCTACGCCACGCTGGAGAAGCTCGATGCTTCGCTTTTGGAAGCGGCCGCCGATCTCGGCTGCACGCGCGCCCAAGCCTTTTGGCGGGTGACGCTGCCGCTGTCGCTGCCCGGAATTGCCGCCGGCTGTCTGCTTTGCTTTATCCCGATCGTCGGCGAATTCGTCATTCCCGATCTGCTCGGCGGTTCGCATTCGCTGATGATCGGACAGACGCTGTGGCTGGAATTCTTCTCCAACCGCGACTGGCCGGTGGCGTCGGCGCTGGCGGTGACGCTGCTCGGCCTGTTGATGGTGCCGATCGTCTTCTATGAGCGCCTGCAACGGCGGCAATTGGAAGGTCTACGCTGATGCGGCGCGGCGCCTCCACCTTCAACATCGTATCGGTTGCGCTCGGCTTGGCCTTCCTCTATCTGCCGATTGCCATCCTGGTGATCTATTCCTTCAACGCCTCGCGCCTGGTCGCGGTCTGGGGCGGCTGGTCGCTCGCCTGGTACCGCGCGCTCCTGACCGACACCGCCATGCAGCAGTCGGCCTGGATCAGCCTCAGGGTGGCAGCGCTGTCGGCGACGTTCGCCACCGTGCTCGGCACTTTCGCGGCGGTCGCGCTGGCGCGCATGGGACGTTTCCGCGGCCGGCTGTTGTTCTCCGGTATGGTCTATGCGCCGCTGGTGATGCCGGAGGTGATCACCGGCCTGTCGCTGCTGCTGCTGTTCGTTGCCATCAATGTTGAGCGCGGCTTCTGGACCATCGTGATCGCGCACACCACGCTGACCTTGTGTTTCGTCACGGTGATCGTGCAGGCGCGGCTGGTCGGCTTCGACCGCAGCCTGGAGGAGGCGGCCATGGACCTCGGCTGCCCGCCGCTCAAAACCTTTTTGACGGTGACGCTGCCGCTGATCGCGCCCGCCATCGCCGCCGGCTGGATGCTCGCCTTTTCGCTCTCGCTCGACGATCTGGTGATCGCCAGCTTCACCACCGGGCCCGGTGCCACCACGCTGCCGATTCGCATCTATTCGGCGGTGCGCCTCGGCGTGAAGCCGGAGATCAATGCTGTCTGCACCATCATGATCGCGGTGGTGGCGCTCGGCACCATAGCGGCGTCGCTGATGACCAAGCTCGGCGCCGCCCGCCGCGCGCGCGCCGCGCTGGCCGCGCAGGTGTGACGACCTCATGTCCCGGGCGCTACGCAGCGGACGGTGCGCTGCAGACCCGGGACCGCATCAATGTCGGTGTTTGGAACGGTCCCGGATCAGCGGTGCATCACGTCG
>JAKAMD010000388.1 GCA_021823875.1 Pseudomonadota bacterium
GACCGTCGCGATGCTCTACATCGCTCTCATGCTCGGCCACATCTATATCGGTTCGCTCGGCATGGAGGGCGCGTTCGAGGCGATGGGCAGCGGCCAGGTCGACGTGAACTGGGCCAAGGAGCATCACTCGCTCTGGTACGAGGAAGAGATGTCGCAGAGCGGCTCCGGCGCCATGGCGCGCCCGGCCGAATAGCCCGCCCGCAGCCTTCCCCGCAGCGCCCGACCCCGCGGCCGGGCGTTTTGCTTTCGGGCTCCATTTTTGCGGGGCCGGCGCGCCGCCACCTCTGGGGCTGCGGCTCAGCCATGCTATACCTCCCGGTTCAACGTCGGGAGCGTCGGGTCTATATGAATAGCATGCGCATCATCGGTCTCGCCGGCTGGAGTGGGTCGGGCAAAACCACCCTGGTCACCAAGGTCATTCCGCGCCTCTTGGCGCGCGGCCTGACCGTGTCCACCCTCAAGCACGCCCATCACGGCTTCGATCTCGACCAGCCCGGCAAGGACTCATTCTTCCACCGTACCGCCGGCGCCACCGAGGTGATCATCTCCTCGTCCAAGCGCTGGGCGATTTTGCACGAGCTGCGCGAGGAGCCGGAATGGGATTTGGGCCATCTAGTCGCCAAGATGTCGCCGGTCGATCTGGTGCTGGTCGAGGGCTACAAGCGCGACGCCTTCCCCAAGCTCGAGATTCATCGCGCCGCCAATGGCAAGCCGCTGATCCATCCGGAGGACCCGCACATCATCGCCATCGCGTCCGACTTGGCGCTGCCGACAGCGACGGTGCCCGTGATCGATCTCAACGACATCGAGGCGATCGCCGATTTCCTGATCAAGCACGCCGTGTCGATCGACGCGGCCGAGGCATTGGCGAGATCATAAATGGCGCAGCTCACCGATGACTGCTTCGCGTTTTCCGGACCGCTGTTGCGGCTCGACGACATGGAGCGTCTCATCGGCGAGCGCATCACGCCCGTTCAGGAGACCGCGCGCGTTTCGATTCGAGAAGCCTATGCGCGCGTCACCGCGCACGATGTGATCGCGCCGGTCGATCTGCCGCCGTTCGACAATTCCGCGGTCGACGGCTACGCCGTGCGTCATGCCGATTTGGCGCCGGGCGGCGCCACAAGGCTCGCGGTGAGCGGCCGGCTGACCGCCGGCGCGTCCGCGCAGTTCTCGATAAGTCCTGGCAAAGCCATAAGAATTTTCACTGGCGCGGCGATGCCGGCGGGTGCCGACACGGTCTTCATGCAGGAAGACGTTACGGTCGATGGCGAGCATGTGGTGGTGCCGCCGGGCTTGAAGCTTGGTGCCAACCGCCGGCTTGCCGGCGAAGACGTGGCGAAAGGACGGGTGGTGTTGCCCGCCGGTACCGTGCTCGATGCGCAGCACATCGCGCTGCTGGCTGCACTCGGCATCACCGCGGTCGACGTGCGGCGCCGGCTCACGGTTGCGATCTTCTCTACCGGCGATGAAGTGGTGGAACCGGGGAGCCCACGCGATGGCGTTGCCATCTACGACGCCAACCGTTATCTTTTGGCCGAACTGCTCGGCCGGCTTGGCGCGCGCGTCACCGATCTCGGAATCTTGCGCGACGAGCCGGTGGCGCTGGCGCGTGCGCTCGAAGCGGCGTCTACCGATCATGATCTGGTGCTGACCTCCGGCGGCGTTTCCACCGGCGAGGCCGATTATGTGCGCGACGCAGTCGAGCGTGTCGGCAGCCTGGTGTTCTGGCGCGTCGCCATCAAGCCGGGGCGGCCGGTGGCTATGGGCGTGCTGCGCAATACCAATGGCCACAGCGCGGCCTTCGTTGGATTGCCGGGCAATCCAGTGGCGGTGTTCGTGACTTTCGTGCGGGTGGTGAAGCCGCTGTTACGGCGGCTCGCTGGTGCGCGGCCCGAAACGCTCATCGCGTTGCCGGTGCGCGCTGCTTTCGCCTACAAGAAGAAGAAGGATCGCCGCGAATATGTGCGCGTGGCGCTGCGGCGCGCCGGCGACGGCGAATTCGAAGCGGTCAAGCACCCGCAGGACGGCGCCGGCATCCTGACATCGCTGACCGAGACCGATGGCCTGTTGGAATTTCCTGAGGACGTGACGACGATCGAGCCGGGCGCCCGCGTCGGCTTCCTCTCGTATGCGGCGCTGATCGGATAGCGATCACTTCGGACGCGCGAGCTGCGCTCGCGCCCCAGAGTGACAAATGGCTTACGCGCCCAGCCTCACATAGGGCGTGCTGAAAGCGGTGGCCGCATTGTCCGGCACGTTGCTGAGCACGATTCCGCCGATCACTGCGATGATGATGGCTGCCACGCAGGCGAATACGAATGCGCGCATGGTTGAACTCCTCTCCCAAACTTATTGATTCTACCTAAAATAGATAGGTAGCTGAAGCGCCCGCGGTCAAGAATCGCAGCATTAAACTTCAGGCGCTTGCATGTTGCAGCGCAATGCGGGCCGCGCGCTCGGCGTCTTCCGGCGTATTGACGTTGAAAAAGGGATCGATCGGTTCGGTCGGCCAGTCGGCGATGGCGATGCCATGACGCGCCGTCCACACTTCCACTTTGCGCAGGCCTTCCTCCACTAGGGCCTTGCGCAGGTCGGCGCGCAGTGCCAGCGGCCAAAGCCCGATCACCGGCTGGCGCCATTCGCCCGAGCGCGCGCAGGCGAGCGGCACGCCGCTGCCCATCGCGCGCCGCGCCTGGTGCAGCCGTTCCACCAGATCGTCGGGCAGGAACGGGCAGTCGCTCGGCACGCTCACGATCCATTCGACGCCGTTGTTCTGCGCGGCCAGCCAGTCGAGCCCGGCCAGGATGCCGGCGAGCGGGCCGGGATTGCCCGGCACATTGTCGGGCACCACCGGGCAGCCGGTGTCGACGAAGCGCTCGGGATCGCCATTGGCGTTGATGATGATGTCCACGCATTGCGCGGATAGGGTCGCCAGCACGCGGTCGAGGATGGAGATGCCGTTGATCTCGATGCGCGCCTTGTCGACGCCGCCCATGCGGCGCGCCAGGCCGCCGGCGAGCACCAGGCCGAGGGTGGGGGGAATGGGAATGTCAGACATCAGTCGTCATGCACCGCCGCTTTGCGCCGGTGTTTTGAACTTTCTTCTTCCACGTAGGCAAGATCCTGATCGAACACGATGCGCTCTTCGCCGGCCAGCGCCACGAAGCGCTTGCCGCGCGCGCGTCCGACCAGCGTCAGGTTGGCCTTGCGCGCGAGCTCCACGCCCCAGGCGGTGAAGCCCGAGCGCGAGATCAGGATCGGAATGCCCATGCGCACAGTCTTGATCACCATCTCCGAGGTCAGCCGACCGGTGGTGTAGAAGATCTTGTCGCCTGCCGGCACCTTCTTCTGGAACATCCAGCCGGCGATCTTGTCGACCGCGTTATGGCGGCCGACGTCCTCCATATAGACCAGCGGCCGGTCCTCACACGCCAGCACGCAGCCGTGGATGGCGCCGGCTTCGAGATAGAGCGAGGGCGTGGTGTTGATCTTCTTGGTCAGCGCATAGAGCCAGGAAGTGCGCAGCTCGCATTGCGGCAGCGACACGCCGTCCAGCGCCTCTATCAGGTCGCCGAACACGGTGCCCTGCGCGCAGCCGGAGGTCTGCACCTTCTTCTTCAG
>JAKAMD010000389.1 GCA_021823875.1 Pseudomonadota bacterium
CTGGCGGGCCAAGTCTACCCTTATGTCGTCGTCGAATTGCGGAACTGGACCAAGGAGCGCGGCCAGAATCCGGCGAACCCGGATACATCCGCCATCATGAAGCCGGTCGCGCACAGCTTGACGGGACCGGAAATCAAAGCCGTCGCGGCCTACGTCAGTTCCCTGCGCTAAGCCCGTCATCGGCTCTTTGGAAGTCTAAGTGTGAAAGCTCGCATCATGAAACACATCCGCCTGGGAATGACGGTTCTGGCGTTCATGTCCTTCGCTGTTCCTGCCTCTGCGGGCCAGTTCGGGAACGTCAATACGCGGAATTGCACCTGGTGCCACGGGGCATCGGCGCAAGGGTACACCCCGGCGCCGCGACTGGCCGGTCAGCGGCCGCAGTACCTCGCGAACCAGCTCCACAATTTCATCGATCGCAGGCGCGATAACCCGTTTTCCAAGCTTTACATGTGGCACGCCGCGGCGAACATCGACTCGCAGGACGTTCGCTACCTGGCGACCTATTTTTCCCGGCTGCATCCCAAGGCGGCCGATGACGGCGACATGAGCCTGGTCGCGGCGGGCCGGCGGATTTTCCAGGACGGCGTTCCGGCGTCCAATATCGTCGCCTGCATCGCGTGCCATGGCCCGCGGGCACAAGGCGCGCGCGAGATCCCGCGGCTCGGCGGCTTGGCCTTCACCTATTTACGGCGGCGGCTCGCGCAGTGGCATGACGGCTATGACAAGCACGCAAGGCATCCGATGACGGATGTCGCGGGCAGATTGTCACCCAAGCAGATTGCCGCGCTGGCCTCCTATCTGAGCTACTTGAAGGAATAAGCGTCACCGCTCGGAAAGTGCGGAAACGAAATGGTCCGTGTCTTCCGGCGGCGCGTGCCAATCGCATTTGAGACGATGCGCTTCCTTGAGTTGTTCCAAACACAAAAGAGCCGAAATAGGGAGACAGCTAAGCGTGGGGCGCATCGATTAAGCAGGAGAATGCAGGATGGTTGAGAAGAAGAAAGACTCGTCAATGGAAATGTCACGGCGTTCGGTTCTGGTGCAGGGGGCCCTGTGCGCCACCGGCGTGGCGACGGTGCTCGCCGCCAATGTCGAGACGGCCAAGGCGGCCCTGCCGCAGTCGTCGGTCGCCTATCGCGCGACGCCGAACGGCGACAAGGAGTGCGACAACTGCCAGTTCTTCAAGGCGCCGGATGCCTGCGAGAAGGTGGCCGGCAAGATCAGCCCGAAGGGCTATTGCATCCTGTGGCACAAGAAAGCCTGAGGAGCGCGACGCCGTAACCGGCGATAGCACGCGGTCCTGTCGCTTTCTTCGCGGCACGTTGGGCGGCTCAGCGCCCGACATCGTTGGGGCGTGAAGCGGCACCGGCGGCGCCCCATGCGGGGTGGCGGCGGCGCTCCGGCCCAGACAATCGAGACTGTTGCTTCGCAAGGGGACCCGATCGGCATCGATGGGGTCCCCTTTCGGCATTGTCGTATGCCGACGGCGCCGCCGGCTGCCGCAAGATTTCGGCTGATGCAGCGTCTTGGTGCCTGCTTTAAGTCAGAACGGAATTTCAATAGCATATGCCCTGGCTTCGGAACCCGGCGGATCGGGGGGGTGAGAACAGGGCATGAGCAGGCTGCCGACGATCCTTTTCACGCTCGTTGTGGCGCTGCCGGCGCTCGCGGTTGGCGACACCGCCGCGCAGGCGCAGGACCCGGTGCGCCATGGCCGCGCGCTGGTGAAACAGTTCTGCGCGCGCTGCCATTCGGTCACCCGCCGCGGCCGCAGCCCGCACGCCGACGCGCCGCCCTTGCGCCACATGGGCCGCACCTTCGATCTCGACGAATTCCCGCACACGCTTGAGCGCGGCATCTCGTCGAGCCATCCGGCCATGCCAGAATTCAAGTTCGATCACGACGACGCGCGCGCGGTGCGCGCTTATCTGCGCACCATTCAGCAGTAAGTCTTGTCATGCCGCGGCGGCCGAAGGCCTCGGCGCGCCGGAACGCGGTAACTGACGGACCGCGTCTTAGTCGGCAAGATCATTGGCGTGATGGTCGACCGCTTGCATGAATTGCGGCTTCAATCGTGGAATTTGATTCCTCTCTTTGCTACCGCCCGTAACGTTGCCGAGTGCATGCGATATTGCGTCGCTGGCCGCCACGATTTCATACCGCTCGAATTGTAAACGCCGCTATTGCGGTAACATGTTGCGACTGCTTTTCAATTCATGATGATCGAAGGCCAAGAAGCTTCTTTGACCATAAACACGCCACACGAATCGAGGTACCCTGAACAAAAAGGGGCAAGTCATGGAGCCAGAAAGTTCCGTGCCGACGCTCGCCGAAGTCGAGCGTGAGCATATTCTCAAAACGCTCGCCCGCTGCAGCGGCAATCGCACCCGCGCGGCAATTCTCTTGGGTATTTCAATTCGTGGTTTGCGAATGAAGCTACACGAGTACCAGCTGGCCGGATTTGATATTTCGGCGCCAAACCAAATCCCGGATGCCGCCGCCGCGGCATCTCCGCTGATTGGCTCGGCCCGCCGGCCACTTTGCCGGATTCGCGTTCCCTAATTCCACCATCGAGAAGGTGGCGGCGCTCGCAATGTGCGCGTGCGGCTCAAAGCGCCGCGCCTCGCCGTGGGTGCCCGGCTATCGTCGCGTGTTGCCGGCGAACGGTCCGGTTTCCGCGCTGACCGCAGCGTAGGCGTCGACCAATCCGGCGCCGAATTCCTTGTCGTGGCCCTTGGGGCCGAGATCCTTGGCAGTCTCCTGCAGGATGCGGCGCACCTTGGCGGGCGTGAGCTTCGGATCGCGTTGCAGCAGCAGTGCGGCCACGCCGCTCACTTCGGCCGCCGAATAGGAGGTGCCGGACGACACCTCATAGCCGTCGGGCACCGCCACCAGGATCTGATCGCCAGGCGCGGCCACTGCGATGTATCGCCCGCGGTTCGACAGCGCGAACAGCTTGTCATTGGCGTCGGTCGCGCTCACCGCGATCACGTTGGGATCGGCGGCGGGATAGAGCGGCGGCGATTTCGGTCCGGCATTGCCGGCGGCCGCGATCAGCACGATGCCCTTCGCATGCGCGGCTTCGAGCGCGCGGTGGATAGCGGGATCGGCCGGCCCGGCGAAACTCATATTGATGACGCGCGCGCGGTTCTGCACGGCCCAGTCGAGCCCCTTGAGGATGTTGAAGGTGGAGCCCTGCGCGCCCTGGCTCTCCGGATCGAAGGCGCGTACCGCCAGGATCTTGGCGTCGGGCGCAGCGCCAATCAGCTTGCCGTGCGCGGCGATCAGGCCAGCCACGGCGGTGCCGTGCTTGTGCGGCTTGCGCGGTGTGGTGAGCGTGTCGAAGCTGCCGGCAATGCTGTCGGCGAGCTCGGGGCTTTGCAGATCGACGGCGGAATCGATCACCGCGACTCGCACATTGTCGCCCTTCGCGAGCTTGTGCGCCTGCGGCAGCTTCAGCTTGGCGAGTTCGTATTGCGCGGCGGCGCTGTTGCCGGCCGCCTTGCCGTCGCTCTCTTGCATCGCGAACAGGTAATTGGGTTGCGCCGAAACGACCAGCGCGTCGCGCTCGAGCGAGCGCACCACGGTGGCGACCGAGCGGCGGTCGGGAATGCGCCA
>JAKAMD010000032.1 GCA_021823875.1 Pseudomonadota bacterium
TACGCCATCGAGCACGCTCGGCTGACGCTGGCCACGCTCGCCTTCCTGCTGGTCGCCGGCCTCGTCGCCTATGTGACGATCCCGAAAGAGGCGGAGCCGGACGTCAAGGTGCCGGTCATCTATGTGCAGCTCTCGCAGCGCGGCATCAGCCCGGAAGACAGCGAGCGGCTGCTGCTGCGTCCGGTCGAGACGCAGCTCAAGCAGGTCGGCAACGTCAAGGAAATGCGCTCGCTCGCCTACGAAGGCGGCGGCTATGTGGTGCTGGAGTTCGAGGCGGGCTTCAATTCCGACGCCGCGCTCGCCGATGTGCGCGCCAAGGTCGATCAGGCCAAGCACGACCTGCCCAAGGACGCCGACGAGCCGGTGGTCAAGGAGGTCAATCTTTCGCTTTATCCGGTGCTGGTGGTGACGCTGTCGGGCGAGGTGCCCGAGCGCACGCTGCTGCACATCGCGCGCGACGCCAAGAACGCCATCGAGCAGTCGCCTGGCGTGATCTCGGCCGAGTTGCGCGGCGCCCGCGACGAGGCGGTGGAAATCACCGCCGAACCCATGCTGATGAAGAGCTACGGCATCTCGCTCGATCAGCTCATTGCGGTGACGCAGGCCTCCAACAGCCTGATCGCCGCCGGCGCGCTGGAAGGCCCGAGCGGCCGCTTCGCCGTCAAGGTGCCGGGCCTGATAGAGCGCCCGGAGGACATGTTGAAGATTCCGGTCGCTGCCACGGCCGGCGCCACCGTGACGCTCGGCGACGTCGCCACCGTGCGCTCGACCTTCAAGGACGCGACCACCATTACCCGGGTCAATGGCAAGCCTGCCATGACGATCGAGGTATCGAAGCGCACCGGCGCCAACCTGATCGAGACCGTCGACGGCGTGAAGCAGGTGATCGCCCGCATGCAAAAGACCTGGCCGCCCGGCGTCAAGGTTGGCTACACGCAGGACAAGTCGAAGCTCATCCGCCAGATGCTGGCCGACCTGCAGAACTCGGTGGCGACCGGCGTGCTGCTGGTGGCGGTCATCATCCTATTCGCGCTCGGCTTCCGCGCCTCGCTGTTCATCGGCATCGCGATTCCGGCCTCATTTCTTGCCGGCGTGCTCGGCCTGCAGCTCGCAGGGCTCACCGTGAACATCGTGGTGCTGTTCTCGCTCATTCTTGCGGTCGGCATGCTGGTCGATGATGCCATCATCGTCTCGGAATATGCCGAGCGTCGCATGGCCGAAGGTGTGGCGCCGAAGCAGGCCTACACCATGGCCGCCACCCGCATGTCGAGGCCGGTGATCGCGGCGACGCTCACGCGCATCGCCGCCTTCTCGCCGCTCTTGTTCTGGCCGGGCATCGTCGGCGAATTCATGAAATACATGCCGATCACGCTGATCGCGACGTTGTCGGCTTCGCTCGCGGTGGCGCTGTTCTTCACGCCGACGCTCGGCGCGCTGCTCGGCCGCGCCGCCCCGGTGCCGCATGACGACCGCGCCTCTGAGCGCGGGCTTTATATCCGCACCGTGAAGGCGGCATTGCGGCGTCCGGCGACGACGCTCGGCGCCACCGTGCTGCTGCTGATTGCGGTTATCTTCGCCTATGGCAAGTTCGGCCACGGCGTCGAGTTCTTTCCGCAGGTCGAGCCCGACTATGGCCAGGTGATTGTGCACGGGCGCGGCAATCTCTCGCTCGACGAGAAGGACGCCGCGGTGCGCCAAGTCGAGAAGAAGGTCTTGGCGACGCCCGGCCTGAAAACCGTCTATACCCGCGTCGGCGAGCAGCCGCGCGGCTCGAACGAGATCGCCGAGGACACCATCGGTGTCATCCAGTTCGAATTTGCCGATTGGCAGAGGCGCCAGCCCGCGCACGTCATCATGGATGAGATCCGCCATGAGACGCGCAATATCCCCGGCATCCTGGTCGAGGTGACGGCGCCGCGTGCCGGTCCGCCCACTGGCAAGCCGATCCAGGTGCAGCTCTCCGCGCTCGATCCGGCGCGGCTGCCAGCGGCGGCGAAGAAGGTCGCCGCCATCCTCGGCAAGATGCCGGAATTGCGCGACCTCGACGACGGCCTGCCGCTGCCCGGCATCGACTGGAAACTCGAGGTCGACAAGGCGGAAGCGGCGAAATACGGCGCCAACATCAATTCGGTCGGCACCGCGGTGCAGCTCGTCACCAACGGCGTCAAGGTCACCGAATATCGCCCGTCCGATACCGACAAGGCGGTCGATATCATCGTGCGATTCCCCAAGGACCGGCGCAGCCTCAACCAGATCGACGAATTGCGCGTGCAGACACCCAAGGGCTATGTGCCGATCGGCAATTTCGTCACCCGCGTGCCGGCGCACCGGGTCGGCTACATCAACCGCGTCAACGCCCAGCGCGTGATCACTGTTTCCGCCAATGTCGCCGACGGCGTGCAGTCGGCCGCGGTGCAGAAGGAAATCGTGCAGAAGCTTGATGCCACCGATCTCGGGCCCGGCGTCAGTTTCAAGATGAAGGGCGAGGACGAGGAGCGTGCCAAGGCCGGCGCCTTCCTTGGCAAGGCGTTCGGCACCGCGCTCTTTTTGATCTTCGCGATCCTGCTGGCGCAGTTCAACAAGTTCACCTCGGTCGGGCTGGTGCTGACCGCCGTGCTGCTCTCGACCATCGGCGTGCTGCTTGGCCTGTTGATCATGGGGCAGGCCTTCGGCGTGGTGATGACCGGCATCGGCATCATCGCCAATGCCGGCGTCATCGTGAACAATAACATCGTCTTGATCGACACCTACGACCGGCTCAGGCGCGAGGGGCAGGGCGCCTATGAGGCGATCCTGGAGACCTGCCGCGAGCGCGCCCGCCCGGTGGTGCTGACCGCGGTGACCGCCATCCTCGGCGTGCTGCCGATCGCTTTCGGCATCAACCTGGATTTCATCGACCGCGCCATCACCCATGGCGCGCCGGCGACGCAATGGTGGATCAGTCTGTCGACCGCAATCGTGTTCGGGCTCGGCTTCGCCACCGTGCTCACCTTGATCGTGACGCCGGCGGCGCTGATGGGCATTGCCAATCTCGCCGCCTGGCGTGAACGTTGGCGCGAGCGGCGCGCGCTGCGCCGGGCCGCCGCCCCGGCGGAGTGAGGTGAATAAGCGCTGCGTTGAGGCGTCTGCCGTTCCTTCAGGGAATTCCGCCGGTCAAGAGACGGTCTTGATCGGGTTTGGTCGTCGTGCCGTCACCGCAACGGCCCGACTCCAGCCGTACCACACGATCACAGAGCGCCAGGCTTTCGGCGCGGTGCGCGATGATGACAATGGTTGGTCGCGGCGTCAGCGTGCGCAGGTGTACCAAAATTTCCCGTTCGCCTGCGACGTCGATGGCACTTGTGGCTTCGTCGAGAACCAGCAGTCGCGGATGTCGCAGGATCGCGCGCGCCAGTGCGATGCGCTGGCGTTCGCCGCCCGACACCAGCGTGCCGCGTTCTCCGACCACCGTATCAAGTCCCGCCTCCATGCCGCGCACGAGCCCATCGGCACCGACGGTGCGAAGCGCCTGCCACATGTCGCTTTCGTCCGCCTGGGGGTTGGCCCTGGCGAGGTTGTTCCGCACTGTGTCGTGAAACAGGAATGGATCCTGCGAAACATAACTCACCCGCTCGCGCCAGGCGGACAACATGGCATCGTCGAGCGGCACACCGGCGACGGTGATCCGGCCCTGTTGGGGCGGGAACAGGCCGACAAGGAGATCGGCAAGGGTCGTCTTACCGGCGCCTGAGGGTCCGGCAATCCCGACAAATTCACGCGGTGCGATCGTGAGGCTAACATTTTCGATGCCACGCCGCGATACGTTTTCGCCGTCGCTTGGGTGGTGAAACCAAACATGTTCGAAGGCAATCGGCCCGTCCGGCAAAGCTGGACCGGCAACTGAGACTGGATCAGTGTTACGGTCTCCTGGCCGCCAATCTCGCCTATGACGTAGTTGTTGCCTTGGTGAATGGCCACGCGGCCGCGCAGGTCCGGTAACGCGAAGGTATTGACGCCGTTGCCGCCATAGTAGGTGCCGAGCAGCGCGAAGAGCGCGGTGTATTGCGCGATCGGCAGGAGCTGGCTCTGACAGAGAGCCCAGCCCTTCGGCGCCCAGTTGAACGAAAACAGCTTGATCTCCCCGATAAATGGAGCGCTCATTGGATATCTCCGTTGTAATTCCCCAATCGGCAGGCCGCGCGGGCGCACGGCAGGACCCGCAATGCCCGTATGCAAACATTAGTTGAATTTTTTACCACACGCAATTTATTAGAGCACAACCAATAAATTCAACTTCCGCTAGTTGAGCGGCGGATTTTGCGGCCCCGGACTGTTGATTTGCGCCGTTTCCTCCAACCCCCTGGTTCGCCTAAAAGTTGTATTGCAGGCAATTATCGCCTATAGTTTAGTGGTTTTGATTGGGCGGGCGGTATGCCCAAAGTCGGTATCGTGGGGCTCGTGATGGAATCGATGACGCCGGACAGAGACGACGAAGCGCCGGCCGCGTCTCCAACTGCGCGCAAGCCGTGGGTGACTCCGCGGATCATTCTTTCCGACGCCCGCCGCTCCGAAGGCGGCCCTACATTCGCCTCCCCCGACAATGCCACATTTCCCTCACTCTTCACCCCATCATGAAGCTAAGAAGCCGAGGTTGATGGCGGCCGCTATGCGTTTCCTCGCCGAAACCAGGCAATGTACTGCGCCACGCGGAACGCCCTGACCGTGAGGTGCGTTTCGAAATTCGGGCCCAGTCCTGCTACTTCGGCACCAAACGTCTTACTGAGCTTGTCGAAATCGATATAGGCCCTCAGCGCCGCATTCGTCGACAGGCGCTCGGTTTCCGCTTGCAGGCGAGGCCATACCGTCTTCAACATTGCGGCGACGTCGGGCTCGAAAGTGTCCTGTTGCCGGCCGCGGGTCTGAAATTCCGGCGGATAGATGTCGGCGAGGGCGCGGCAACCGAGATAGCGGTCGCGGCCGTTCTTGACCTGAAGCTCTTCCGGAATGGCAAGACCGAATTCAACCACGCGCTTGTCAGCGAGCGGCCGGGTCATATCGAGACCAAACGTGGCAGCTTCGTTGACAAGGTGAAATCGGGCCCTGTTCACTGACCCATTGATCGTATCCAGCCTTCGCGCGCGCCTGCAGAGGATTGGCCGCGTCTCGCGCACCAATCGCGACATCTGGATCGAACCGGCCCGGATCTCGGCCTTGGCGAATTCGGGCGCGATGGGGCGGTTGGCCCAAGCCGGCGCAAAGCGGCGCCGAGCTGCCTGCCATGTGCGTCGGGCCCAATACGGCGCGAGCTGCCAGACGATATCGTTGCGCAAGGTCTCCGTCAGCGAATGGCCCGAGAAGCGCAAATGGGGGCCGAACTCGGCCAGGAAGCGCCTCCACTGTCCGGTGCGCAGAATATCCGCCAGCGTGCCGCCCCCGCGCGGGTTGAGAGTTTCGTCGCCGGCGAGCCCGTCCATGACGAGACGAGCGCCGGCACTGGAGGCTTCGCGGAGCAGCGCATCGGTGACGTAATGGAAAAGACCAGGAATGAGGTCGGCGGTCGAAAAAGCCTTCTCGATATCGGTAAATATGTTCTCATGTCGCCGCACGACATAATGGATGTCGAGATGCGGCATGTCGCGGCGGCAGAGTTCGACCCATTGGCGCGCAGACGGACGTGGACCTCGATAGTCCTCGGGCAATACGGAAGAGACCGTGATCAGCTTTTGGCCTTTGGCGGTTAGCACGGGACCGGCAAGGCCGGCGATTGCCGTGCTGTCGTAGCCCGCGCTCAACAAGAGTGCCGGCGGCCGAACTAACCGACGCACGCGGCACTCGACCGCCTTGGTGAGAATGCGTCGATAAGTATCGATATAGTAAGTCTCGTCACGGCCCAGATGGACAGGATCGCTATGCGGCTGCCAATATTGTTTGATCGACATCCTGCCGTCCGCCGTGACGGACCGAGCGGTACCGCCGCAGAGGCCGAAGATACCTTCGAACAAAGTGGTGCCTTCGCGCGGGCTTGTTTCCATCAAAATATTCTTGGCGATTTGTGCTTCGCTCAAGACGCGCGGCACGTCGGGAAGCGCCCACAGCGCTTTGATCTCGGTGGCGAACGCGAAGAAGCCGATAGCCTTGTGATAGTGGATTGAGCGCTGCCCCATGTGGTCGCGGCCCAGCAGCAGCTTCTTCGCGCGGCCGTCCCAGATGGCGAACGCGAAGTCGCCGAGCAGATGCGCAGCGCAGTCCTCGCCCCATTTCTTGTAGGCGCGCAGGATGAACGCGCTGTCCGGCATGTCGCGGATGTTGGCGGCATTCAGACCGAAGGCGTCCGCGAGCTCGGCGCGATTGTCGATGCGGCAGTCGGCGACCAATGTGAAATCTGCGTCGCGGTCGACGTGCGGCTGGCGCTCGAACAGGTCCTCCTGATTGACCCGCATCAGGCAATGGCCGAGTCCGACCGGCCCATCGGCCACGAATTTGCGCCCGTCCGGCCCGCGATGGGCGAGCGTATTGCCCATGCGCTCGAGATCGCGCGGATTCACGGTGCCGCCGTCAAACCGAAGGATGCCGAAGATTGCGCTCATGGCAGGAGCTCGCGCCGTATCAAGACGCTGCCTCAGTCTTCCTGCGATGGACCCAGCAATTGACGGCGAAGCGCGAGTCTTCGAACCGGCCGGAGCGGCAGGTCACTGGCATCACTTCGTGCGGCGCCCAGGCCGGGACCACGAGCAGGCTATTGTGGACTGGCTCAATGTCGACGAACCCGTCTTTGCCGCCCTCGCCGCCGCTGCCGGCATGCCCGATGGCGTAGAGGCGCAGCGCGCCCCCGGTGAAGGCCTTGGGTTGGGCATGGAAGTAATAGACGCCGCTCAGTACGCGGATGCGAAGCGCGTCCGGCTTATGCACCTGGGTATCGATGTGGCGTTTGAAGAAGGCGCCGTCGCTGTGCGCCACCAGTTGGGTTTCGAGTATCGGGTCGTCGGGCGATTGCATCCCCAGTTGGGTGCACAGCCGCGGCAGTTGCCCAAGGATGCGGGTCTTCAGGATGGCGCGATAGGGGCCGAGATCGCGCGTGCCCGACGAGAGGCGGATCGACGGATTGATCGCGCCGCGGCCGAGCCCGGTGGGCGCAAACGCCGCCTCGTGCGTCAGCGCATGCGCGAGCAGGCCGGTGACCTCGTCAGCGGCAAGAAAATCGCGCAGCACCATATGCGGCGGCATCATCGTGCGCCGAGGCGCTTGATTGCTCGCGGTTGGCGCGGGTGCGTCGGCGTTCATTTGTCCTCGCCCTGGTCGCCGGTGACGGGGCGTTGCGGCGGCCGCATCAATGATGGATGGCCGTCGAATTTCTGTCCTTTTTGCGGCCCATCCTGATCGATGTAGTGCAGAAAGGCCTGCACGAGGCGCGCACCCTCGTAGGCTTCGCGCCAATGGAAGCAGTCGCATCCGCGCGAGAGCAGGGCTTCGCCTGGCACGAGACGCGCGCCGTAAGCGCCGGCGTTCCCTTCGACGTAGATCGGCCAGGGCTCGGCGGGCGCCAGCCCGATATTTAGCGTGACGCTAATTTCGTAGGCGGGCCGGTCGCGGTGGCGCTTAAGGATGTTGTCGCGCTCGTAGAGCCGGAAATAAGAATAGGTCGGATGCAGCGCCAAGCCAGAACGTCGCTCGACCTGCGGTCGCAGATATTCCGACAATCCGTCGAAGGCCGGATCGCCATAGCCGGCCGGGGTGTGCGGTACCTGCGCGTCGCCCGACGACAGCAGCCGGCTGGCGAACTTGGTGTGCACATAGGACCAGAAATAGTCCGTCAGCGCCGGTTCGATCAGCGCCGGCAGAAAGGCATAGCCGTCGCGCGCAAAATCCGCCGGGCGGCCGAGGTCACGTTCTTGCGCTTCGATGGCCGTCATTGCCGTTCGATCCCAGCTCAAATAAAGCACGCGATCTCCGCGAACCTGTTCGCGACCGGATAGCCGGTCACCTCGACACCGGCCGCATCCAACCAGGCATGGGCGTTGAGCGGCTTTTCCGTTCCGGTGGTGGCGCCGAAATGCATGACGCTTCCGATTCCGCGTCGCCGGAGCATCATCCGCGCCGCCATGGCCTGCGGCAGGCACACCGCCTTGAACGGCACGTGGCGCGCAGCCCGCGTCACCGCCCAGCCGATCTCGGTGGCCAGCGCCGCTTGCTGTCGTGCTCCGGCCGTGCGCGCCTCGACAACGCGCGGATCGCTCGGTGCGACGAACCTGCCGAGCCGGCGCGCCAGCTTCTGAAAGGGGATAAAGATCAGTGCCAGACGCGCCATCAGAAGGCACGCCACTGCTTCGATTACCAGCGTGCGGCGGCGATGGCCGACCTGACGGAACCTAAGCAGCAGGCGGCGGATCGAGCGCAATCGCGCCATGTCTCACCAGCTCCGTAAGAAACGTTTCAACCTCGGCGCGGCAAGTCTCCGGTGGCACGTCGTATTCGCGCTGCAAATGTGCGCAGACCGAGCCAAGTTCCTGCGGCGTATCGATCAGTTCCCAGATGCGCGCGCCGACCTCGCTTAGGCCGATATAGTTGCCCTTCTGGGCGCTCATCATCACCAACTCATCGCCAACCTTGGCGGCAAGCCAATCGCCCTGTTTGCGTACTAGCATGCTCGCATCTCCTATCCCGCGCGTGCTAGCGCGACCGCTGTCGCCAATTCGTAACCGAGCCGCTGCATCATTGGCGCATGCGCGGCCTCGATGCGCGCGATTTGTTCGGCGTTGAGTTCGTCGCGCCAGCATTCAGTCTCGCCGCGGCGGAAAAAGTTTCTGCCGTTTTGCGGCGCTTCGCGAAAGCCCCAGGCGCGTTCTTGGTTTTGCAGTTCTGAAAAATCGGCGAACCGAACCGCCCGACTGATGTCCTGCTCGCTCGCCGGGTGCCGTGCGAAATTGAGCAAACCGCGTAGTACGGCGACAGTGTCGGACTGCATGTCTTCGTAGCGAACGAGGTGTACCGGAATATCGGTTTGGTCGAGCCAACTGGCAACATGGCCGCTCCAGCCGGGAAGGTGCTGGCGAAGCTGATTGTGCTGTCTGTCCGGCTTTGCACAAAGTACTGCCTGCCGGTCGTTCAGGAAGGCGATAGCGTCATCGATGTCGCGGTGAAGGTGATTGGCGAGCGATGGCGCTACATCGCGTGGGTCGCGCACGATCACGATCGCCGCATCGGCGCCGCGCTCGCCGGCCAGCAGTGGTTCGCCCTGCGGCGTCAGCGTATAGGCATCATGCGCTTTGACGAAACGAACCGGCGTCTGGTCCGGCGCCGTATCATGTTCATCGTCTTCGGCCCCATTTGCTAGAGTCTCGTAGAGGCGCGGGCGAAGGCAATCGATCTCTTCATGCGTGAGCAAACCGGAATCAATGAGCAGCAGGTGATCAAAAGGCGGGCGCGCGCTGGCGATGCCGCCGCGTTCCGGCAGATTATTGATGTCAACCGGTGCATCCTTGGCCGACAGGTTGGCAATCAGCATCCGCATCCAGGTGTTGCCGGATTTCGGATAGGAGGCGAGCCAGATCGTGCGCATCACGCCGCCTTCTCTCTCAGATGCAGCTCCTGCCAGTGCCGCTCCAGAGTGGAGATCATGTCCGGCATCGACGTGAAGTCGAGTGTGCGTGTGAGATGATAAATTCCCGCGCTGTTGGCGATCGATGCGGCAGCGTGGAAATAAGTTGCCATTTGCTCCATACGCCGGACCAATAGTGGGCGGTAGGCGTTGCGCCGCAGGAGCAACGCCGTGTCGACCACATTGGGCTTCTCGATTCCCGGCGCGTGCGGCGGACGCGCCTCCCGCAATACGTAGACGGCACCAAGCGCGAGCGGCTCGCTAAACACGGCGCCGGGCTCGACAAAGAACTTCTCGAGCCTGGTGCGCACCCGTTCGCCCTGGCGCTGCACCAGATCGAGCCGGTTGATCGCCTGCGCCCAGAGCTTCAACTGTCGCCCGTCGGGATAGACAGTTGGCGCGCCAGATGCCGACACCGAGAGCGAGCAGACGTCGTCCGTGACCAGCGGATAGCCGCCCTGCGCCAGAGCTGCGGCAATCGTCGATTTCCATGAGCCGGACGCGCCGCAGAACAGCACGGCCTTGCCGTTCACGCGCACGGCGCTAGCGTGCAACACGACTTGCTCGCGTTGATGCAGCAGAATGCCGAAGACGGTTCCGACGATGAAGATCGGGATGTCAGCGGTGCTGGCCTCCGTCTCCGGCGAAAACACGTTCTCGCGGCCGTCGATCAGCAAAAAGCGGGCGATCCCGGGGATCCGCAACAAGAAAGTCTTACCGGCGATCTGCCAGGTCGGACCGGCCACGCTGGCGTGCGGAATGCTGTGCGGCACCGGTCCGGGCCGGATAGTCACTTGCGGTGCGCATTGAGGCGGGCTCACATTCATCCCAGGCAGGACGATCTCACTCGCCACCGAAAGCCCGGAAACCCGATAGAATTTCACTGGTTTGCCCGCCTCTCGACTGGCGCCTGCCGGCGCTGCGACCAATGCGTGTAAATAGCATAAAGGCACCTTTATGAGGGAGGCAAGAGCCGGTGAGGCCGGCCGCCGCGCGACTAGGCGCTATCTTTGCCCGGTCCGAGAGCTATCGGCCGCCGCCTGCGATTGGTGCCCTCTTGTGCCCGCTTTGCGTTGACAGCGGCGGGTCCGGTGCGTAGAAACCCCGTCAAACGCGCATCCCGAGAAACCGATGAAAGTTCGTAACTCATTGAAATCACTGCGGGCCCGCCACCGCAACAACCGCCTCGTCAGGCGCAAGGGCCGGCTCTACGTGATCAACAAGACCAATCGCCGCTTCAAGGCTCGGCAAGGTTGATCCCGCGCCCCCTTGGGGCGCTTCGTTCATTTGCCATGACTTGTGCCATGACTTGGCCGCAAGGGGAGGGGAGATTACCCTTTACCCATGCGATCACGATTCCGCACGTGCCTTCCCGGTCTGCTGCTGGCGCTCGCCTTTGCGACGCCCGCCGGCGCGGCGCCACGTCAATGGGTGGAGCCGCCGAAAAAACTGCCGCACGTCCAGCAAGGCGTCGACCACACCAAGAACCTCAACTTCCTGTTCGGCGCTCTGAAGGCGGCGCCCGACGACGAAACCGCCAAGGCGATCGAGAACCGCATCTGGGCGTTGTGGATGGTCTCGCGCAGCGATACCGCCAATCTGTTGATGACGCGCGTGCGCAAGGCGGTGGAGGACAAGGACCTCGATCTCGCCATCACGCTGCTCGACGCCGTCGTCAAGATCCGGCCCGACTATGTCGAAGCCTGGAACCGGCGCGCCACCATTTATTACATGAAGCGGGACTATGGCCGCGCGCTCGCCGACCTTCATCAGGTACTCAAGCGCGAACCGCGCCACTTCGGTGCGTTGTCGGGCCTTGGGCTCATCCTGCAGGACATCGGCGATGACAAGCAGGCGCTCGAGGTTTATCGCCGCACGCTGAATATCTATCCGCGCATCGAACGCATCCCCAACCTGGTGAAAGAACTGACCATCAAGGTCGAAGGCCGGGATATTTAGGCGTCGGCCGGCTCTCTCCGCGCGGCTCCTGGTCGCGCTCACCCATCGGAACAGAAATCTTCGAGTCGCCAAAGCGGCCGCTGGCGGCGTCGCGGTGGCAGGCCACGCAACGGCTCTTGCTGCCGACCGACGCGCGGGCAAACCAGAAAGCGGGTACAGCCGCATGTATGCTGCGCCATGCCGGCATTGACGTGATGCGGCGCGGTTCGCTTTCCGAAGCAATGCGGAACCGAACGCCGGCTTCGGTGTCCCACGCTTCGGCGGAATGGGTGGCAAGGTAGCCGGCGATTTCGACCAGCGCTGCCGCCGGCAGTTTCGAGTTGTCCATCCCGAAATGATTGTCGAGTTGGCTGAGCACGGCCTGCCATGAAGCGGCCGGCAAGAGACTGGGGTGATAGGGCGCGTGGCAGATGCCGCAGGTGCGGAGATAGGTGGCGTTGACAGGTCCTGGCGGGACTCCTCGGGGCGGCATGCGCCCGAGCAGCACCAATATCAGTGCGCCGCCGCCGATGAGAGCCGCGCAACTCGCCAAGGCTGCGCCCCAGTGCGGCCGGCGATGCCTCGGCAGGTGCGTGCTCGCAGGGACGACCTTGTAGCCGGTGATCATCGCGGCAACGAGGTTTTCGCGGGTCAGCCAGGATTCGATAACGACGCCGCCGAGATGGCCGGCCACCATCAGGCAGATCGTCCAAACTAATATGAGATGAATGGTCTTGGCGGTATCGCCGACCGCATAACTCGCGATGCCGGCGAGCGGCCCGATCTTCTCTTCGCCGCCCTCGGTCAGCAGGCCGGTGACGACAAGTCCGCACAGCACGGCGGCGAGGGCGAAAATCATGGCCGCGCCGGCCGGATTGTGGCCGATATAGTGGCGCGGACTAAGCATCAACACGCCGCGCAGATGGCCGAACGTTTCCTTGGGCGAATAGGTGAAGCTGCCGAGGCGGCTGTATTCGGACCCGAAGGCGGCCCAGACGAAGCGGAATGCGAGCAAGACCAGGATCGTGTAGCCGGCCCAGCGATGGGCGCCGAGCCACCATTGCGGCAGGACATAGCCCGTCACGAAAGCGGAGACGGTGGCGGTAACCAAAAGCCAATGAAAAACGCGCGTGGGAATATCCCACACCAAGACACGACGATGACGACCGACCATCGCTGTCATAGCTTCAACCTGCGGTTCGTAAGTTGCGGACTATCGTGCTGAGCTTCCAGCGCGGCGCGCTCATTGCTCATAGGAGCGGCACATCAATCAAGAACGTTATTGTCGCAGTCTTCACGGCCGCCGTTGGAGCCGTTTGACTGATGTCTAAAACATGAGTCTCCGGCCGGAAGTACTTGGACTGAAAACGAGGACATCGGGGCGCTCGCGCCACCCGTGCTGCTGGCAATCAGGTGGGATGCGGCGTGGCCTGCGGAGGCGTTTAATGGCGAGATCTATAATGCTCTGAATTTATTTCCGCTTTCGGCGCAACAACGGCCTCGGCCGAGCTTGCAGCGGGTTCGAGCCGGTCGCGAATGACCCGTAGCCGACATGACATCGCCATCTTGGAGCATAGCCCCTTTACCTGCTCCGGAACATTTTCGTAGCATCCGAGCGGGGCGAATTCATTGCGGGGGGTGGAGATGGGGTTTCTGCGACAACTAATCGCCGTAAGTGCGTGCCTCACGCTGCAACTTTCCACGGCTGGCGCAGAAGCGCCGAGAATGGCGTCTTCGCAAATACTTAAGCCGGCGGATCTGACTGCAAAAGAGGCGAGCTACTACAAAACCCTGGCCGACCCCGAGGTCGCAAAGAACTTCATCATAACTCGTTCCTATGTGCGGCTTTGCCAGCAAGTCGTTGATAAGAAGCTGCCAGCGGATCAGCTTCCCGATAAGCCCTTAGGCTTTAGCGTGCGCTACTTACTTGCCGGTGAGGTGACAATGATCAATCGCGCGATAAGTGACTCCATCATCGCCGAGATGTGCAAAAACGATACGAGAGGCTGCTCTGGCAACAAAAAATGATGATCATGAAAGCGCCGCACTAACTTTCTCAGACTCCGTCGCCCGCCTCCATTCTACTGTTAAGCGAAATGATCGAATGAACTATTTGATGTCGGCTTATGGCCCATCGCGTCTATTCATGGCACCGCAGCAATTCGGTCGCTATTGGTGCACTTCGGACTCTGGCAAGCCATCCGCCCGACCGGTTTATGGGTTCACGGCGTACAAGAAGAAATAGTGGCGCCCGATCTCTTTATCGCGTGCGATTCCCGATCGGATGAAAAATTTTAAAGGGGGAATCGAAGATTGGAACACTTCGCGCTGAGGCTGACGCGTGCCAAGAAGCCTCAAGTCCGCAGCTTGGCGCCGATCAACAGATCAAACCGGCTGGCTATCCGCCTGTTAACCGCTTCGTCCGCGGTCGCCGCATTCTGACGACCGCTTGGTCCGGCTTGGCGTATTCCCCATGCTCCCGGAGCAGGTCGAGGATGCGCAGCGATTGGCGCAGAACGCGGCGTCCGGAGGACGTCAATTTGACGGTAGACCGCCGTCGACCGCGCCGCCCCGGCGCGATTTGCTCTTCGCCCGCCTTGCTGACAAGGCCCTCACGCTCCAAGCGGTCGAGTGCAGCATAGACCCTTGCTGGCCATTCGACATGCCGCTCGTTCTTGACCAGCGTCTCGACAATCGAGGCGCCGCTTGCTTCCGATGACAAGAGCTGCGTCGCCAACAAGACCTGCAAGTCGAGCAGGCTGACCTCTGTGGTCTTTCCGCCGCGGCGCGGTCGTGCGGGCTTGCTATCGGTATCGGGGGCCATGGGCTCCCGATACGTCTCTGCCGCTACACCACCCTTGTTCCAAGGCATGACAGGCAGTTCTTTGCAACGTGCGGCGTGCCGTCGATCACTCGTCGGTTGAGGGACGGCTCCCGAACCGCGCGAAGCGGTTCGGGCGTCCGTTTACCACTTGAAGCCGAGCGAGGCCTTGACCATGTGGACGTTGTAGTTCGGGTTGTCGTTGGCCAGCCACAGCATGTAGCCGCAGCCATAGCTCGTGAGGTTGGTCGTGCAGTACGGCGCGCCGCCCATATAAGGCTGGATGTTATCGATCTGCCAATTTGCGACAGCATTGCGTTCCCAGGCATAGCCGAGTTTAGCGAACACCTTGCCCTTCCAACCGAGACCGCGAACGAAGTCTTCATCGAACGTATATTTCGCGGTCGCTTCTAAGCGTTGGAAAGCGCTCTTTACGTCGGGAATTTGTCCGCCGGAGTTGACCATGTTCGACAGAAGCGCGCCGCCCGAGAAATTCACTGGCTGCGAATTGGTCGCCAGCGCGGTCGTGTAGCCGAGATGAACATCGAGCTTGTCCGGGATGATCGCATGATCCACGGAGAAGACGAAGGTGTTCACCTTATCCTCGACGTCGGCAGTGTAATACTGAGAATTTCCAGTCGTTACACCCGGGGTGCCGGACGACACAAGTTGACTGCGGTGCTCGTAGAGGTACGAGAACATGAACCGTGTCGCAGGCGACAGGGTGTAGGCGACATCGACGCCGGCGTTCCAAGCGTGGTTATGCAGCAGGCCAACTTCGGTAGCCTGATTAAGCTTATACTCGTCGTTCAGCAGACCGAAGTTCGGCGTCACGGTGAAATTGTGGAACAGGTCCATGGCAAGTGAGAACCGCGCTTTGTTGCGGTCGCGGTTGTCGAGATAGAACTGGCGGTAGGCGGTCGAGTACCGCGTATTGCCGCCATTTTGCCATTGGGCGTTGCCGACATTGCCGAGGTAATCGTAGTTGTCGTAGCGGCGTGCACCGAATTCCCAGCTGGCCCGCGCGGTCGCCCAGACGATCGGTTTCCAATCGGCAAAGACCTTGCCGCTATTCTCGTTGGTGACGTCCACGTCCGCGCGCGTCCAATCATAGCGCTCGTAGCCGTAGGCCGCACCGAGATTCCAATGCTTGTCCGGGCGCCAGTTCAATTGGGCGCCGGCATTCTGCTTGGTGTAGGAAATCGCGATGCTTTGCACGTTCCGGTAGGAGGTGCTGCTCGGGCTGACCGTTGCCGGCGGCGTCGCCTGATTGAAATCGGCGCCGATCCACATCGGAACCAAAATCTCGGGCGTCTGGTTGTCGAACCGATAGTAACGATAGCTCAGTTTCGATTCGAGATCGGAGGTGAGCTTCGTGGTCAAGACGTTATTGGACAGGAAGGTATTGATCTCGCCGTTGAGGCTCGATGCCGGCAAAGCGGCCGTGCTGGTCCACGGCTGACCGTTGACCGGATCGTTCCCCAGGTTGGGATTGATAGTGAAGGGCAGGAAATTCTCATTCTGCCGCATCATGACGTAGGAGGCTGTGCCCATGTAGCGGCTTTGTGCCGGCAGATCGGCAGCCAGCGTGCCAGAGACTCCATTGGAGTGGTTGCTCGGCCACAGCGACATCATACCCATCGGGGCGGAATTCGCGTCACATGTGGTCGCACCGGTGGCGCAGAACGGATTCTGGATCGTGTAGGAACTGTCGTGGTCGGTATAGACCGATCCAGTATAAGCGACCTTGAACGTGAACAGCTTGCCCCAAGGTGATGTGCCCTGGTATTCGCCGTTCATGCCAAAATTCTGGGTCGTATCGTCCACCGGTTTGGGCGCATCCACGCGCACGCCGGAGGTGCCCCAGCTCAGCGTCACGCCGTCCGTCTGGGTACCGGTCCGATGCGTGTTCGAGTAGTCGGCTCGAACATCCCAGGCCATCGTCGGAGTCCAACGCCAGTTCACCGACG
>JAKAMD010000033.1 GCA_021823875.1 Pseudomonadota bacterium
ATATACGTGCGGGTGCTTCACCAGCACGTCGGTCAGCGCCTTCAATTCGTCGCGCGTATAGGCGGCGCCGGTCGGATTCGACGGCGAGTTCAAGAGGAACCACTTGGTCTTCGGCGTGATCGCCTTTTCCAGCTGCTCGGGCTTCATCTTGAAGCCGTTTTCCATGCTGCAGACGACGCTCACGGGCGTGCCGCCCGCAATCAGAACCATGTCGGGATAGCTCACCCAGTAAGGCGCCGGGATGATGACCTCATCGCCCGGGTTCAGGGTACACATGAAGGCGTTGTAGAGCACCTGCTTGCCGCCAGCGCCGACATTGATCTGCGAGGGCTTGTAGGTGAGCCCGTTCTCGCGCTGGAACTTCTTGCAGACCGCCTCCTTGAGCTCGGCCATGCCATCGACCTGGGTATACTTGGAGGCGCGGCCCTCGCGGATCGCCTTGATGGCGGCTTCCTTGATGTTGTCCGGCGTGTCGAAATCGGGCTCGCCGGCGCCGAGTCCGATGACGTTGCGGCCGGCCGCTTTGAGCGCGCGCGCCTTGTCAGTGACGGCGATGGTCGGCGACGGCTTGATGCGCTTGAGATGATCCGCGAGCAAAGCCATTGAATTCTCCGATTCATTGAGGCACCGGCCTGGTGCGGCCGTGTGGTACCGATCTGGCGTTTCGACAGCAAGTCGCAAAGAATGATGGATCGATCAAGGCCATTGATAGGGCCTAACCGACCCTTAAGGCTGCCCTGCTAGACCGCCCTGCATGGCTTCCTGGCATGATACCCTGCGCTCCGGCGCCTGGCTCACCCGCGAACGCGTGCGACTGGTGGCCCTGGCGGTGCTGGCCGCCTCGCTGATCGGCGCCGGGTTCCTGATCGCCACCTCGAACGGCCTCAATGACCGCCTCGGCCGCCCGCTCGGCACCGACTTCTCCAATGTCTATGCCGCCGGCAGCTATGTGCTCACGGGCGAGGCCACGGCACCCTTCGACCCGGCCCGCCAATACGCCCGCGAGCAGGCGATCTTCGGGACCAAGACCCAGTTCTATGGCTGGCACTATCCGCCCTTCTTCCTCGGCCTGGCGGCGGCGCTGGCGCTGATGCCCTACCCGCTGGCGCTGGCGGTCTGGCAGGGCGTGACGCTGCTGCTCTACCTCCTGGCGATCCGGGCGATCTTGTCCGCTCCGCCCTCCCCGGCAGGGGGAGGATCGCGCGCCACAGGAGCGCGGGACGAGGTGAGCCGTGCCGAAAATGATTTGCCCCCAGCCGGCGGGTTCCCCTCGCCGACCTTTCCCCTCCAAGGAGAGGTAAAGAGGTGGTGGTTGCTGCTCGCTCTCGCCTATCCAGCGGTGTTCATCAATCTGGGCCACGGCCATAACGGCTTTCTCACCGCCGCCCTGATCGGGGCCGCGCTCGTTCAATTGAACAGCCGGCCGTGGCTGGCCGGTATCCTGATCGGCCTGCTCGCTTACAAGCCACAGTTCGGCCTGCTGATCCCGCTGGTGCTGGCGGTGAGCGGCAATTGGCGCACCTTCGCGTCCGCCACTCTCACCGTGCTAGTGCTGGCGCTCGCGGTCACGCTCGCCTTCGGTCCCGATGTGTGGACCGCCTTCCTGGCCTCCACCCATTTCACGCGCACGGTCGTGCTCGAGCAAGGCGGCACCGGCTGGTACAAGATCCAGAGCGTGTTCTCGGTGGTGCGCATGTGGGGCGGCGGCATCGACCTCGCTTATGCGGTGCAGGGTGCCGTCACGCTCGGCGTCGCCGCGGCGCTCGCCTGGCTCTGGCGCAGCCGCGCTTCGTTCGCGCTCAAGACCGCCGCGCTCCTGATCGGCTGCGTGCTGGCGACGCCTTACAGCCTCGACTACGACCTGATGCTGATTGCCCCGGCCATCGCCTTCCTCGCCGCCGACGGCATCAAACGCGGCTTCGCGCCGTGGGAAAAGTCGCTGCTGGCGCTGTTGTGGATCGTGCCGCTGTTCGCGCGCGAGATCGCCGAGGCGACACTGATCCCGCTGGCGGTGCCGAGCATGCTGCTGGCCTTCGGCTATTTGTTGCACCGCGCCATGCGGGAAACCGGCAGCGCGCACGCCGCAGCTGTCCTACACTCCGCACCATAGCGGCGATTCACCCGGCTCACGTAATCACCGGACTTGCCGCGTTTGATGCAACGCCAGCGGGGCCGCGCGGAGACCGACGGAATGTACACGCTCTATTCGATGCAACGTTCCGGCAACAGCTACAAGGTCCGCCTGGCGCTGGCCCGGCTCGGTATTCCCTACAGACTGGTCGAAGTCGATATTCTCAAAGGCGAGAGCCGCACGCCCGAATTCCTCGCCAAGAATCCGAGCGG
The DNA here is from genome assembly GCA_021823875.1 of Pseudomonadota bacterium. Lineage (GTDB taxonomy): Bacteria > Pseudomonadota > Alphaproteobacteria > Rhizobiales > Xanthobacteraceae > Pseudolabrys. Next base: position 2,344 of record JAKAMD010000033.1, read on the forward strand.
CCAGGTGCCGCTGCTTGAGGTCGCCCCCAACCGCTACCTCGCCGAGTCGAACGCCATTCTCTGGTACGTCGCCGGCGGCAGCACGCTGGCGCCGGAGGATCGCTTTGCGCGCGCGGAGGCGCTGCAATGGATGTTCTTCGAGCAGCACAGCCTGGAGCCCAATATCGGTGCCGCCTATTTCTGGCTGGCGCTCGTCAAGGGCGGACGCGAGTTGCAACGCCACACGCTCGATGACTGGATGGAGAAGGGCTATGGCGCGCTCGGCGTTATGGAGATGCATCTCGCGCATAACCGCTTCGCCATCGGCGAGCATTACACTGTCGCCGACATCGCGCTCTATGCCTACACGCATCTCGCCGAGCGATGCGACTTCGATCTCACACGCTATCCGGCGACCCGCGCCTGGCTTGAACGCGTGGCCGCCGAGCCCGGCCATGTGCCGATCCATTGGCAGCCGGAGCCGCAGCGCGCAGCGGAATGAAAGCCTGCTCGGCTTTGCCAAGCGAGTCGGTCGCACACGCCGATCGTCATGGTCTCGGCGCGGCGAACCGACTCGATTGAGCGACGGTGCCCGCGCCTATTTAACCGAAATATGGGCGCGCTTGACCACGTTCGCCCATTTCGCAATCTCGGCTTTAACGTACGGCTCGATATCGGCCAGCGGCATATCCATCGGCACGCCGGCATCGGCGAGGATGCGCTGCTTTACGGCCGGGGCAGCCACCGCTTTCCGCACTTGCGCATAGATCTTTTCCACGATCGGCCGGGGCGTCTTCTTGGGCGCCCATAGACCGAACCAGACGTAGTTTTGGTAGCCCGGCACGCCGGCTTCGGCGACAGTCGGCACGTTGGGCAACAAGGGCGAGCGTTCATTGCCGGTGACCGCCAAGGGCCGCACTGTGCCGGCTTTGATCTGCCCCAGCGCGCTCGCCAGATTGTCGAAGAAAACCGGCGTGCGGCCCGCGATCACGTCGGTATAAGCCGCCGAGGCGCCGCGATAAGGGACGTGCGTGAGATTGGCGCCGCTCATCAGCTTGAACAACTCGCCCGATAGATGTTGCCCGGTCCCGATGCCGGCGGAGGCGAAGTTGATCTCGCCCGGCTTTGCTTTCGCCAAAGCGATGAGCTCCTTGACCGATTGCGCGGGGAAATTTTTGCTCACCACGAGCACGAAGGGGAATTCCGCCATCATTCCCACCGGGGTAAAGTCCCGGACCGGATCATAGGCAAGCTTTTTGAACAGGCTCGGGTTGACCGCCATGTTCGCGGTCAGACCGGCGAGCAGCGTGTAACCATCAGGCGAGGCATGAGCGGCGGCAGCACTGCCGACCACCGTGCCAGCGCCAGGCCGGTTTTCGATGACGACCGGCTGCTTGAGCTGTTCGGACAACTGATGGCCGACGATACGGGTGATGATGTCGGTTCCACCGCCGGGCGGCTGCGGCACGATGATGGTAATCGGGCGCGCGGGAAATTCCTGCGCGAACAGAGCGCTCGACGCCAGGCTGGTCACGAACGCGACGGCCAAAGCCGCCGCATGAAAACGGCTGAACACGGATTTTCTCTCCTGCGTTTCACTTCCCAAGCGGCGAACCTTTCGCGGTGCCGGCAGCCAGTTCAGAGAACGAAGCTGCCGGAAAGATGCCACGCGGCACGCCTGCCAGATTTTTCGAAGAGCGTTGTGCTAGCAGATTAAACGATCCCTGCGAAGGCGCTGGTGGCCGAACGCAATCGTTTAGGGCGAGCAATGAACAATTTGGCGGTCCGCAACGGCCGAAATAAACAAGTCATAAACACCAAACGGTTGCGATAGCCTGTCGCTTTGCGCCTCACACAGTCGAAGCGGAAGAGCCCGTCAATGTCGCCGCCGACACTGACGACGACATGAACGCATTCATGACTCCGTTTTCATCGATGGCGGCGATCCGCGATTGCGAAGAGGCTTCGACGGGCGCCGTCGATTCGACCGCGCCAAGCGCCGTCACGGGTCGCGTTCGGTCAAATCTCTTTCTGGTCAGGACCGCAATGGGAGTGCCGCTGATCGATACGCGCGACCGCAGCGATGTGCTTGCGCCAATCGAAAAATAGCCCCGCGCGAGCGGGGCCAAGGCTTATGACCAGTAAGGCTAGAAGCACCTTGCCACAGCATTCATCAAGATCGCCTTTATTCAATCGCTATGACTTGAATCAAGTTCTTCCCGCCACCGATCCGATCCTCTCGACGAAGTCCATCGATGCCGGTAAGAAACCGCAGCCTGTCGCGAATACCGCACACCAACATACCGGGGTCTGACGCCGGCGATCGGCTCGATTGCCGATAGCACAGGCTATGTCGGATAACCGGCGACCAAGTATCGTTCCTGTCCTGACACTTTCGACCAGCCTTCGACAGGCAAAGTCGGTCGCTCAGAAGCACCGAAATGCGCTATATCGCCAGCGCGGCGGACGACCGCCTTCGACTGGCCCATCTCCCGCGGCGAACGAGTTCTCCATGATCCGACAGGCAACGGCGGCCGATATCGAGCGCATCACCGCCATCTACAACGAAACGATCGCGGAAGGCGGATGGACCGGCGATCTCGATCCCCTGCCGATCGAAAACCGGCAAGCTTGGTTTCGTAATCACAACGCGCCCTATGCAGTCTTCGTCGCGGAGATCGACGGCTTGGTGGCCGGCTATGTCGCGCTGTCTCCCTACCGCAACGGCCGCAAGGCGTTCAGCGGTACTTGCGAGATCAACTACTACCTTGCGCAGCGCTACCGCGGCCGCGGCATCGGCAAGGCCTTGATCGACCACGCCATCGAACACGCCGGCAAGGTTGGCTTTCATATGATGGTCGCAATCATCCTGGCCAGCAATCAGCGCAGCATCGATCTCCTCTTGCGACGCGGCTTCGCGGTTTCCGGGCGCTTGCCCGAGGCCGCCAGGATCGACGGGACCTACTGCGACCACGTCTACCTGTCCCGCCGTCTCGCCATTTGAAACCGGTTGGCCCGGTTTCCGGTCCGCGCGGCGCTTGTCACGAAATCGCCGTCGTTCGTCACCGGCTGCGCCGCAAAGGCGCCGAAACGCCGCCCGTTTCGCTCCGGATCATGGCGTTATCGCAACAAGTGATTCGTTCTTGAGACGCGTCATGCGCAAACCTTTGGAAAGCACCGGCTTCCGGGCCCCGTCCCGCCATCCGCTCGGCCGCGAGCGGCGCGCCGCCATGCTCGCCCAGTTTCTCGCCACCCTGGCGCTCGCACTCTCCACCGTGGTCGCTGCCACCGTGCTGACCGTCGGCATCGCGCGGGCGAGCGCCGTCGATGGCGTGATCGGCCACGAGAGTAGCCTGTTCAGCGTTGCCCTGCTGCTCGGCCTGATCTTCATCGGCATCGGCGGCCTGACCGGCCGGCCCCGCAAACAACGCTGACCGCGCCTGATCCGGCGGCGGCCGCATCGCGATGGCGCATGCGCGGCTGCCCGGACGAGGTGCCCCTCACCACTTGTGAAAGACGAAGAAGGCGCCGGCCGCAATCATCGCGAAGCCGACGCCCTGGTTCCAAGTCAGCGGCTGCTTGAGATAGACGTAGGAAAAAACGGCGAACACCACAAAGGTGATCACCTCCTGCATGGTCTTGAGCTGGGCGGCTGAATAGACCGCATTGCCATAGCGGTTGGCCGGCACCGCCAGGCAATATTCGATCAGCGCCAGCGCCCAGCTGAACAGAATGACGCTGAAAATCGGCACCTGCTTATAGCGCAAGTGCCAGTACCAGGCGGTGGTCATGAACACGTTGGAACCCAGCAGCAGGAAGACCGGCAGCAGATAGGGTGACAGGGCGCGCATGGAACTCTCGGGGCAGGGCCGGCGGTACCGGCGAATGAGGCGGGTGTGTAGCGGCAAATGAGGATCGCTGGGTAGCGGTATCGCGCTGTCGGCATCCAAAAACCCGCCCCCTGTCACCGGCACGTCACAACGGTCCGCTATGAAGCCCGTGTTTGTAGAGCGTTGCGTTTGCGTTTAGGCCCTCGCGGTCCCGACGCGGCTGACCCTGCTCTCCCGGGACCGCGATTTTCTTGCGGGTTTTTCACTTTCGTCTCCAAACAACGCCGTCAAAGCAAAGAGGCGCACCGGATAGTGCGCCTCCCGCCGTGTGGCCGCGCCGCGCAGCAATGCCCACTGCGCGACGCTTGAGTTATCACCGGATGATCGTCTGTGGTGTCGGCTGCAGCCGACGGATCGGCGGCCCTATCCGATTGGTCGGCGGCGGGACCCGCAGGATCGGCACGCAGCGCCCACGACGCAGCACCGTTCCCTGCGGACACTGCCGCACGATCGGCACGCAACGATCACCACGTCGGACTGTCCCTCGCGGGCATGTCCGGACGATAGGCACGCAGCGGCCACCACGCCGCACCGTCCCGCGTGGGCACTCCCGAACGATCGGGACGCAGCGATCACCACGACGCACCGTCCCCTGAGGACATAGCCGCGTTGGCGGCGGCACCATCACCGGCGGGGGCGGCGGCGGTGGCGGCGGCGGTTGGACGCTGCGCAGCACCGGCGTGCAGAATGACGGCGGCACCTGGGCCGTCGCCGAAGCCGCATCGTCTCCCGGATTGACGTTCTGCGGCGAACCACCCGGGGCAAAGGTAATCCGGGCCCGGTTGGTCACGGTGCATTGGCCATTGCCCTGCTGCGCGTTCAGGACGGTGACCGTGGCCCGCAACACCACCGTCTGTCCTGGTATGAGATGCACCAGTGGATGGGTGCACTCGTAGCCACCGCCGCTGGCGACGCAGGCCCACGGTGCGGGGCCGAAGCTCGCCGCCGTACCGGGTTGCGGCTGGTCGAAGACCCTGATCAGGCCGTCGTAGACGCCGGGTCCGGTGTTGGTCACGACCACTCGATAGCCGCAACGCAGCGTCGTGGCGCTCAAGACCGAACAGGTTCCCGGATCGGCGAATTTTTCCAGCTTCAGGTTGGTGCGTTGCGGTTCCGGCCGGCACTCGGGCGCCGGGATCGTTGCCGTCGCACCGTCGCTGTCGTCTGCGGGGTTCGTGTTCCACTGCGAGCCGCCGGGGGCCCACGTGATGGAAGCGACATTGCGCAGACTGCAGTGATTGCGGAGGACATAGGCGTTCGGCACCCACACCACCACGAGCAGATACCTGCTGGCACCGGCGGGCAAGAAGCTCGCGGGACGCCAACAGTTGTAGCTCGCCGGGCCCGTGTTCCAGCAGGCCCAGGGCGGGGTTGGAGCAAAGCCCATGAGTGCGCCGGGCGGTGTTCCCGGCAAATGATCGTTGATCAGCAGCGGGCCGAAATAGGGGTCGGGTCCCGTGTTCCTGATCTGGATCACATAGCGGCAGGCCCAACCGGCACCCCGCGGGACGCAAGGCCCGCGCACGTGCTTGGTGAGCCGCAGATTGGTGTGCCAGTGGCCGCGCGGCGGCGGGAAGCGCGGCGGGAATCCGGGCGGAATGATGCCAGGCGGATAGAAGCCCGGCGGCAGTTCGCCGCGGATTTCGAAACCCTCGCCGGAGCAAGGTTGCCAGATGGCGACGTCGCCCATATGGCCGGCGTTCTGCGCATCGCCAAGCAGCCCGTCATAGTCGATGTAGTAGGCTTGCGTCGGCGGCACATTTTGCGGACGCACCAAGGCCGCGTCGTTGCCTTGCAGGCCGTGCACGTCGGCCGGTCCGGTGCCCTGATCGGGCATGTCCGGATTCTCGCTTGAGCGCAGGCGGCTGCCGGTCGACCACAAGGTCATGTTGCAGCTACCGGGTTGCAGCATGCCGGTTTCCGGATCATGCGCGTAGCCGAGCGCAATACCGCCGTCGGCCTGGCGGAATTCCGACCGCATACCGATGGCGTATTCGTCGGCGTCCGGCGCCCACACGCTCGGCGTTGGCGGATCGTTGGGCGTCTTCAGGTGATAGCGCACCACCGATGATTTGCCGGACTCGGCAAAGACCGAATAATCGTAGCTGCCGCGCGGCGCACCGCGCTGCGCCAGAACCATGCGGCCCTGACCGTCGAACAGCATATCGGTGATCGGACCGTCACCGGGCAACGCAGTGGCATCGAGCTCCCAGCGCGGATCGCCAGCGAAGTCGCCGTTGTCGGCGATGCCAATCGACCAGACCTGCAAGCCGCCAGCAACCGCGTAGTAGAGCCGGCCGTTGTGAACGGCCATGCCCCAGACCATGCGGTCTTTTTGGGTATAGCCCCAGCTCGCCGGGTTCTCGCTGTCGAACAACGGACTGGTGATGTCCATCACCTTTCCATCATCGGCCAGCGGCGCCATGCCGTGGGCGAGTCGGCCGTTGAGCCCGTGATCGAAATTGTCGAGCACCTGCCCGTCGGCGGAGATACGGTAGATCAAACCGTTGTCGAGATCGGACGCGAAGAACTGCCGATGCGCCTGATCGAACACGACGCCACCGACGCCGGGTCCGCTGTTGCCGGGCAGACTGGTGAAGGCCGAAACGGCACCGCTGGTGCCGTCGACCCGCCAGATTGTGCCGGGATTGCCGCCGGGCGCCGGACCGAATTGACCGGCCATGAATTGAGCGCCGGGCGCGCCTTTCTTCAGGCGATTGGGGAAGCCATCGCCGTCGGTATCGGGACCGACGATCTGGATGCCATAGGCCGAGGTGGCGCCGAGATAGACATTCGGTACCGGTTGACCAAGGCCGTCGTCGAGCGTGACGGCAAACACTTGGCCGACTTCGCCGGCGGTGAACTGCCGCTTGACGGGCGCCGGCGCAAGCTGGCCGTGCGGGCCTTCACCGAGCGATGAGAGCGAAAGAATCTCGGCGGACGGGCCTTGCGTGTCGATGAAGAAGTAATCGAGCGGGTCGGCGCCGGGAGGCACCGGCACATCGAGGGGCTTGATGCCCGAAAAGCCGGTCACCACGGCGTCGCCGCGTGCCAGCCCGGTGTCTTGTGCTTGGGCCTGTGAAAGACCGGTGGCCAGGAACGCGAAGAGAACCAGGCCCCATCTTAGTCGCAACAATCGTAATGTGGTCACGATACGGCGTCCTCTTGTGAGAGTTACTGCATCAGAACGCTGCCGTTCTGATCGTCCGCCGAGCTCAGTCTGTCAAAAAGCTGTCGTCCTTTAGCCGCGGCATGTTCAAAAAAGCGGCGTCGACGACGGCCCATCATAACCGATACAGGCGGACGCGCGAGTCCTTTGCATTGCAACAAATGTGCGTCGACGACGCGTGTTCGCCCCACAATGAGGCGCCCACGCACTGCCCTTACGGATGGGTCGCAGGGAACCGCGAATAGGTTCACGGCACGCGAGCGAGCTTCGATTTTCTTCAATGGCTAAGAATATTACGTTGATTAGCCGTGGCGCAGCTTCATCAGCAGGATCGGCGCCATCAGCCCCAGCGTCACCGCGCTGGAGCCGATCAGCGGCCAGTCGTGGAGGGCGAGCCCGTAGATAAGCCACAGCGCGATGCCGAGCGTGAAGGCCGCCGTACCCGAAAGCGACAGCGCGCGGGTTTCGCGCTCGCGGATCACTTTGAGCGCCTGCGGCAGCCAGCACAGCGTGGTCAGCAAGGCGCCCAGCGCGCCGATGATGTCGATCAGCCGGAGAAGTCCCATGGCCTTGCCATAGCCGCGATTCGACGCTGCTATTATGACAGCCACCCGACCGGATTCCGCGATGACCAAAAAGCCCTCCCTCCGCCGCCTCGCCTGCGCCCGCTGCGGCACCGCATTCGAATGCGGCGCCGGCACCGGCGACTGTTGGTGCGCGCACGAGGACTACCGGCTGCCGCTCACCGCAGCCGGCGCCGCCGAGGACTGCCTGTGCCCGGCCTGCCTACGCAAGGCGGCGGAAACAGCCGGCGTGCTGCCCGCGCGCTGATCTCGCCACCGCGTGAGCGGGCGCGACAAAAGCTGCCGCCATGGCTATAGAAGGCGCCCCGCGCGTCCCCTAACCCGGAATTCCCATGATCGACTTTTACGCCCTGACCAGCCCGAACGTGCAAAAGATTTTCATCATGCTCGAGGAGTGCGGGCTGCCCTACAACACCAAGCTGGTCGATGTCTGGAAGGGCGAGCAGTTCACGCCGGAATTCACCAGGATCAATCCGCTGCAGAAGATTCCGGCGATCGTCGACAGCGACGGCCCGGCCGGTACGCCCTATACGGTGATCGAGTCGGGCGCGATCCTGCTCTATCTGGCCGAGAAGACCGGCAAGTTCATCCCGCACGATCCGATCAAGCGCTACGACGTGATCCAGTGGCTCATGGTGCAGATGGCCAATGTCGGACCGATGTCCGGCCAACTCATCCACTTCTCGCGTTTCGCGCCGCCACCGCAGGATTATGGCACCGCGCGCTACCGCAGCCAGGTCAACAAACTGTTCGACCTCTACGACCAGCGGCTGGCGAACCAGCCCTATGTCGTCGGCAACGACTACACCATCGCCGACATCGCCGCCTTTCCCTGGCTGCGCAATGTCCAGACGCTCGCCATGAAGATCGACAGCCGCCCGAATCTGAAAGCCTGGATTGATCGCATCACCGCGCGCGAGGCGGTCAAGCGCGCCTTTGCCAAGATCGGCGCCATCCAGTCGGCGCGCGACACCGCCACTGACGACGCCAAGGACCGCTTTTTCGCCCGCGGCAAATATGCGCTGACCTGAGCGGGCGGCCACTGAGCGTCCGTCAACACACAAAAAGAGTTATCCGGCGCAAGCCGGATGCCACGGTCCCGACACGATGTCCGGCTAAGTCGAGTCCAATCGAAAACATAAAGGTTAATCGCGCGCGGCGCTTTCGGCGTCGCGCGTCTGTCGTATGAGCCAGCCATGTTTGGCCTGTTCGAACGAAGGCTGCCACCAACCGCCGTGGCGGGGAGTGCCGAGCCGCCGCCCGGCCTGATCGCCTTCTATTGGCACTTCGCGCGCCAGGCCAAGGGCCTGTTCCTCGGCCTGTTTGCCGCCGGTTTCGTGGTGGCGTTGCTCGACGTCACCATCCCGGTGTTCATTGGCAAGGTGGTCACGCTGGTGACCACCACCAAGCCGGAAGACCTCCTGACGCAATCCTGGCCGCTGCTCGCCGGCATGGCGGCGGTGCTGCTCATCGCGCGGCCGGCCGCCATGACCTTGCAGCATCTGGTGATGAACCAGGCGATCGCCTGCAACGTGCAGAACCTGATCCGCTGGCAGAACCACTGGCACGTGGTGCGTCAATCCTGGTCGTTCTTTCAGAACGACTTCGCCGGCCGCATCGCCAACCGCGTGATGCAGACCGGCACGGCGATCCGCGAAAGCCTGGTCTCGCTGCTGACCGCGGTCTGGTTCGTCATCATCTACGGCACCGCGTCAATCATCCTGCTCGCCCATGCGGACCGCTGGCTGGCGCTGCCGGTGCTGCTGTGGTTCGCCGGCTACCTCGCCATGCTGCGTTTCTTCGTGCCGCAGATGCGCGACCGCGCCAAGAGCGTGTCGGAAGCGCGTTCGGCGCTCACCGGCCGCATCGTCGACAGCTACACCAACATCGTCACGGTGAAGCTGTTCGCGCGCGCCAAGGACGAGGACAGCTATGTGCGCGAGGCGGTGGACGAGCATACCGGCCGCTTCCACGAGCAGCTGCGCCTCAATACTTGGTTCGCGCTGACGCTGACGGTGCTCAACGCACTGTTGATCACGCTCACCGGCGCCTTCGCCATCGCGCTTTGGCGCATGGGCCACGTCCAGGTCGGCGTGGTGGCCATGGCGCTGCCGATGACGATGCAGATCGTCGCCGCCTCCGGCTGGGTGGCCTGGCAGGTCACAGCCATCTTCGAGAACATCGGCGTGGTGCAGGAAGGCATGCTCAGCATTGCGCGCCCGCATATGCTCATCGACAAGCCGGGCGCCGGCGAGTTGACCGTGCCGCACGGCGAAGTGCGCTTCGAGAACGTGCGCTTCGGCTACGGCCGCGACAGCGGCGTGCTTGGCGGCCTCTCCTTGGATGTGCAGCCGGGCGAGAAGATCGGCCTGGTCGGCCGGTCCGGCGCCGGCAAGTCGACGCTAGTCAATGTGTTGCTGCGCTTCTTCGATCTGGAATCCGGCCGCATCCTGATCGACGGCCAGGACATCGCCGGCGTCACGCAGGAATCGTTGCGCGCGCAGATCTCGGTGGTGACGCAGGACACCTCGCTGCTGCACCGCTCGATCGCCGACAACATCCGCTACGGCAAGCCGGAGGCGAGCGAAGCCGACATTATCGCCGCCGCCAAGATGGCGCATGCGCACGAATTCGTCCTGGAGCTCGAAGACCAGCTCGGCCGGCGCGGTTACGAGGCCCATGTCGGCGAGCGTGGCGTCAAGCTGTCCGGAGGCCAGCGCCAGCGCATCGCCATCGCGCGCGTCATCCTCAAGGACGCACCTATCCTGGTGCTCGACGAAGCCACTTCCGCGCTCGACAGCGAGGTGGAGGCTGCGATCCAGTCGAGCCTCGGCACGCTGATGGCCGGCAAGACCGTGATCGCCATCGCGCACCGGCTCTCCACCATCGCGCAGATGGACCGGCTGGTGGTGCTGGAGCGCGGCCGCATCGTCGAGCAGGGTACGCACGAAGCGCTGTTGCGCGCGGGCGGCCATTACGCCGCGCTGTGGCGGCGCCAGTCCGGCGGCTTCATCGACGCTGCCCTGCCGCAGCAGGCGGCGGAGTAAGCGCGCGCTCTTGCGCCGCGCCGGTCGCCGCCCATAATGCCGCGCGTTTCGTCACCCTGTTGCCATGGAAGCGGTCCCCATGATCCTCGAAATCGCCCAGATCGATGTGAAGCCCGGCATGGAAAAAGACTTCGAAGCCGGCGTGCAAGCCGCCGTGCCGCTGTTCAAGCGCGCCAAAGGCTGCGCTGGCGTGACCTTGCAGCGCGCGCATGAGAACCCGCAGCGCTACCGGCTGTTCGTGCAATGGCAGACGCTGGAGAACCACACGGTCGACTTCCGCGAGTCCGCCGATTTCCAGGAATGGCGCAAGCTGGTCGGCCACTGCTTCGCGTCGCCGCCCAATGTCGAGCACGTCCGCGAAGTGCTGCACGGGTTTTGAGATTAAATAAACTGCGGTTCTGAAAGCTGCTTGTCCCGGATGCGGTGCAGCGCGATAGCGGTGCACCGCTGATCCGGGACCATACAGAGCTCGGAGTTTGCGACGGTCCCGGGTCTGCAGCGCACCACTGCGTGATGCACTGCGCCCGGGACAGGTCTTGTTACGCCACCTGCGGCAGCGCGGCCAAGGCGGCCTGCAGTTCTGCCTCGTCGTAGTCGCGGTCTTCCAGCTTGCCGGCGAAGTAATCGGTATACGCCTGCATGTCGAAATGGCCGTGGCCCGAAAGGTTGAACAGGATGGTCTGCGCCTTGCCTTCCGCCTTGCAGCGCAGCGCCTCGTCGACGGCGACGCGGATGGCATGGGTCGATTCCGGCGCCGGTACGATGCCCTCGGTGCGCGCGAACTGCACCGCGGCTTCGAAGCACGGCAGTTGCCGCACCGCGCGCGCCTCGATCAGGCCGAGCTCCTTGAGGTGGCTGACCATCGGCGCCATGCCGTGATAGCGCAAGCCGCCGGCGTGGAAGCTCGGCGGGATGAAGGTCGAACCGAGCGTGTGCATCTTCACCAGCGGCGTCAGATGGCCGGTGTCGCCGAAGTCGTAGGCGTATTTGCCGCGCGTCAACGTCGGACAGGCCGCCGGCTCCGACGCGATGACGCGCACGCTTTTCTTCTCGCGCAGCTTCTTGCCGAGGAACGGGAAGGCCAAGCCGGCGAAGTTCGAGCCGCCGCCGGCGCAACCGATCACCACGTCGGGCCAGAAACCGGCCATTTCCATCTGCTCGATCGCCTCGATGCCGATCACCGACTGGTGGATCAGCACGTGGTTGAGCACGCTGCCGAGCGAATAGTTGGTGTCGGGATTCTTGGCGGCGACTTCCACCGCTTCCGAAATCGCGATGCCGAGGCTGCCGGGCGAATCCGGATGCTGGGCGAGGATGGCCTTGCCGGCATCGGTCTCGGTGCTCGGGCTGGCGATGCAGGTGGCGCCATAGGTCTCCATCAGCGCGCGCCGATAGGGCTTCTGGTTGTAGCTCACCTTTACCATGTAGACTTTGACTTCGAGCCCGAACAATTGTCCGGCGAAGGCGAGCGAGGAGCCCCACTGCCCGGCGCCGGTCTCGGTCGACAGCTTCTTGATGCCGGCTTCCTTGTTGTAGAAGGCCTGCGGCACCGCGGTGTTCGGCTTGTGGCTGCCGGGCGGGCTGACGCCCTCGTATTTGTAGAAGATGCGCGCCGGGGTATCGAGCGCCTTCTCCAAGCGGCGCGCGCGGAACAGCGGCGCCGGCCGCCACAGCTTGTAGATTTCGCGCACCGGCCTGGGAATCTCGATCTCGCGCTCGGCGGAGACCTCCTGCCCAATCAGTGCCATCGGGAAGATCGGCGACAGATCATCCGGCCCGATCGGTTTGCCGGTGCCCGGGTGCAGCGGCGGCGGCAGGGGCTGCGGCAGATCGGCCGCGATATTGTACCAGGTCTTCGGAATACGATCTTCAGGCAACAGATATTTGACGCTATCACTCATGCGGCTACTCCCCCCGGGGACTGCGTTGACACGGACTGAGGGTGATATAGCGCGATCTGGCGCGCGATGGCCACCCAGGAAACAGCGCATGCCGCCGCCGACAACCGGCCTTTCCTCGCCCCCGGACTCGCCCCATATTCGGCCCGATGGCGAAATCCCCCGACAAGTCTTCCGGATTGCCGAAGAAGCCGAAGAAGGATGCGGCGCGTCCGACGCGCGCCAAGGCCGCGCGTCCCGATGCGCCGCCGACGCCTGACACGCTCGCCGATTTGCTCAATCCGGCAATCGGCAAGGGCACCGCCGGCATCGGTTCCGGCACCGGCCTCACGCCGCCGCCGGAAACCTCGTGGGAGCGGCGCAAGGATTTCTCCGCCGCCCACACCGCGCGCAAATCGAGCAAAGGCTTCGAGGAGGCGCCGCAGGCGGACTTCGAAGGCCCGCCGGTGAGCGGGCTCGATCCGAAACTGGCCGAGGAGCTCGGCCTCACCGACGAGGCGAAGTATCGCCTGCCGCGCGCCGATCTGCCGACGCAGCCGACCGGCTTCACCGCGCTCGCCAGCCAGCAATCGCTGGAACAGTTGCTACGTGAGGGCAGGCCAGAATTCGCGCAGACCCCGTGGACGCCACATCGTCCGCCGCGGCCGGAGAAATCGGAAGGCGGCATCCGCCTCAAGATTGTCTCCGATTTCGAGCCGAAAGGCGACCAGCCGCAGGCGATCCAGGAACTGGTGGAGGGCGTCCAGCGCAACGATAGAACGCAGGTGCTGCTCGGCGTCACCGGCTCGGGCAAGACCTTCACGATGGCCAAGGTGATCGAAGCGACCCAGCGCCCGGCCCTGATCCTCGCGCCCAACAAGACGCTGGCCGCCCAGCTCTACGGCGAGTTCAAGTCGTTCTTCCCCGACAACGCGGTCGAGTATTTCGTCAGCTATTACGACTACTACCAGCCGGAAGCCTACGTCCCGCGCACCGACACCTATATCGAGAAGGAATCCTCCATCAACGAGCAGATCGACCGCATGCGCCATGCCGCCACGCGCGCGCTGCTCGAACGCGACGACGTGATCATCGTCGCCTCGGTGTCCTGCATCTACGGTATCGGCTCGGTCGAAACCTATTCGGCCATGACCTTCTCGCTCAAGCAGGGCGGCACCATCAGCCAGCGCCAGCTCATCGCCGATCTGGTGGCGCTGCAATACAAGCGCACGCAGCACGATTTCTTCCGCGGCTCGTTCCGCGTGCGCGGCGACACCGTCGACATCTTCCCGGCGCACTACGAGGACCGCGCCTGGCGCGTGCATCTGTTCGGCGACGAGATCGAGAAGATCGAGGAGCTCGATCCCCTCACCGGCC
>JAKAMD010000390.1 GCA_021823875.1 Pseudomonadota bacterium
GTCGAATATTTCCTGTCCTACATGGCCAACGGCCTGCTGATTTCCGGGCCGGGGGCGCGGCCGTGATCAGACCGGAGAGGGGAGGAAACACCATGCGCATTCGCACGCTGATCCAGCTTTCGGTCGCTCTTTCGGTAGCCGGTTTCGCGACCACCGCGCTGGCCGCTAACGCCGCTGACTACAAGGCGGCTGAGGCCAAGGCGGAAGCCGCCATCAAGGAAGCCCACGCGCTCCGCAATGAGTGGACGACGACGGGGAGCGAGATGAAGAAGGCAAAGGCCGCGGCCGATGCCGGCAAGTTCGACGACGCCGTCAAGCATGCGCAGGAGGCCGAGGCGCTGGCCAAGGCTTCCGCCGTGCAGGCCAAGGAAGAGAAGAAGCTCTGGATGGACGCGGTTATCCGCTGAACCAGTGCCGCATTGCAAGGAGACCGGGGCTATGCGCCGCCGCGATGTTCTGAAACTGTTCACCGCCGCGGCGTTATCCGGCGTGGTCCCTTACGGGATCGGCCGGGCTGCCGAAGCTGACGACCTCTACAGCGTCGGCAAATTCGGCAATGCACGTGTGTTGCACATGACCGATACGCATGCGCAGCTCACGCCGGTGCATTTTCGCGAGCCGAGTGTCAATCTCGGCATCGGCGATATGACCGGCCGCCCGCCGCACCTGGTCGGCGACGCCTTTCTCAAATATTTCGGCATCGCTCCGAAGGGGCGGCTCGCCCATGCCTTTACCTGTCTCGACTTCGCCGAAGCTGCGCACCGCTATGGCCGCCTTGGTGGTTTCGCTCATCTGAAGACGCTGATCGACCGGTTGCGCGCCGATGCCGGCGCCGGCCATTCGCTGCTGCTCGACGGCGGCGATCTCATTCAAGGCAGCGGCCTTGCCGACGCCATGGGCGGCGCCGATATGATCGAGGCGGCCAATCTGCTCGGCATCGAGGTGCTGACCGGCCATTGGGAATTCACCTATGGCGAAGATCGGCTGCGTGAGAACCTGAAGAAGTTCAAGGGCGAGTTCCTGGCGCAGAACGTGTTTCTCACAGAGGACGCCGCCTTCAACGACAAGCCAGCTTATGACAAGGAAACCGGGCGTGCGTTCAAGCCGGCGACGATCAAGGAGATCGGCGGCTATCGGATCGGCGTCATCGGGCAGGCGTTTCCTTACGTGCCGGTCGCCCATCCCAAACGCTTCACGCCCGATTGGACCTTCGGCATCCACGACAGCGACCTGCAGAAAGTCGTCGACGGGTTGCGGCAGAAGGACAAGGTCGATGCCGTCATCCTACTCTCGCATAACGGCATGGATTCCGATCTCAAGCTCGCCAACCGCGTGACCGGGATCGACGTCATCCTCGGCGGGCATACGCACGACGCGGTGCCGCGGCCGGTGCCGATCAGTAATGCTGGCGGCAAGACGCTGGTGACCAATGCCGGGTCGAGCGGCAAGTTTCTCGGTGTTCTCGACCTCGAGCTCGCCAAGGGCGCGGTCAAGGATGTGCGCTATCGCCTGCTGCCGGTTTATGCCGGTCTGCTGACGCCCG
The DNA here is from genome assembly GCA_021823875.1 of Pseudomonadota bacterium. Taxonomy (GTDB): domain Bacteria; phylum Pseudomonadota; class Alphaproteobacteria; order Rhizobiales; family Xanthobacteraceae; genus Pseudolabrys. Next base: position 1,544 of record JAKAMD010000390.1, read on the forward strand.
ATCCCACCATGCAGGGGCTCATCGAACGGCTGCGCAAGCCTTATGCCGCCAAGTTCGACGAGAAACTGGCGGTGGCCGGCGATCTCCTGTACCGGCGCGGCAATTTCAACGGCACCATGGATCAGCTGATCTGCGATGCGCTGCGCCACGAGCTCGATGCCGAGCTCGCATTGTCGCCTGGTTTTCGCTGGGGCAACACCATGCTGCCCGGCGAAGCGATCACCATGGAGGATATCCTTTCGGAGACCGCGATCACTTATCCGGAGGTCTATGTCACGCAGATGACCGGTGCGCAGATTAAGGCGGTGATGGAGGACATCTGCGACAACCTGTTCAATCCCGATCCCTATTACCAGCAGGGCGGCGACATGGTGCGCATCGGCGGCATGGACTATGCCTGCGCGCCGAACGAGAAGATGGGCCAGCGCATTTCGGATCTCACCCTCGACAATGGCAAGAAGCTCGAAGCCGGCAAAACCTACAAGGTTGCCGGCTGGGCTTCGGTCAATCCGCAAAAGGGCAAGCCGGTGGCCGAGGTCTTCGCTGGCTATCTGCGCGGGCAAAAGACGGCCAAGCCGAAGAAGTTCAATCAAGTGGCGCTCAAGGGCGTTGGCAATAACCCGGGCGTTTCCGGATAGGATGGGCGCAGTGATCGTCAGGCGCGCGCAATTCACTTGGGCGTGGCCCGGCGTGGCGGCGGCATTGATCGCCGGGCTGGTGTTGATCGTGTTCATGCCGCCGTCGGCGGCCGCGCAGACGAAGCTGCAGGCGCCGGTTCCGGATAAGCCGTTCGCTGAGCACCGTTTGGTGATTCAGCTTTCCGACCGCGAGCCGGTAAAACAGGCGCTGGCGCTCAGCGTTCCCTATAATCTTCTCAAGTTTTACGACCCGGACAAGATATCGATCGTGGTCGTGGCGTTCGGTGCCGGCATCGATCTTTTACGTGCCGACAGCCCCAATCGCGCCCGCGTCGACAGCCTCGTCTCACAAGGGGTGGAATTCGACGCCTGCATGAACACCGTCGACACCATCGAACGCGAGACCGGCAAGAAAGTTGCTCTCAACCCAAAGGCCATCAAGGTGCAGGTCGGTGTCGCCCGCATCCTGGAATTGGCCGAGAAGGGCTACACGCTCGTGCGTCCATAACGACAAATATAAAAACTCAACACAGGGGGAACTGAAATGAGGCGCTTTATCTATGCGGTGGCTGCGGCCGCCGCGCTGGCTGTCGCCGTGACGGCTGCGGTGTCCGGCTACGCCGCGGATAAGATCAAGGTTCACCACGTCGCATTTCAAGTCGACCAAAACAATCCGGCTGTGATGAACCTCACCCTCAACAACGTCCAACAAATGATGGACTATTACCACAGCAAGGGCGAGCAGGCGGAGGTCGAGATTGTCGCCTATGGGCCGGGCCTCATGATGCTGCGGCAGGATAAATCGCCGGTGAAGGATCGTTTGAAGCGCATTAAGGAAGGCAGCTTCCCATCAAGCGTGACCTATTCGGCCTGCCACAACACGATGGTGAAGATGGAAAAGCAGGAAGGCCATCCGATCCCGATCGTCCCCGAGGCGCGCGTTGTGCCGGGCGGCATCGTCCGTCTGGTTCAACTGGAGGAAGCAGGCTGGAGCTATATCCGGCCGTGAGCGGGGCTGACTTGGCTTCGCAACAAAGGAGGCTGAGGTGAAGAAGAGTCTCGTTCTGGGTGTCGTTGCCGTGATGTCGATTGCGGCGACGCTGCCGAGCCGCGCCGAGAATGCCATCATCACCTATAAGTCGCTCGCTCCCGACACCGCCTTCATTTTGGCGCGGGCGGCGCTGCTTCAATGCCGGAAAGACGGCTACCAGGTTGCCGTGGTGGTAATCGACCGTTTCGGCCACCCGCTGGTCATGATGCGCGATCGCTATGCCGGTTTAGCCGCGCCTGATGTGGCCACGCGCAAGGCCTGGACCGCGGTCAACTACACCCGCAACACCAGTGATTTGGCGCAAGCGCTCAAGGCCGGAGAGTTGAGCCCGGCACTGGCCAATATCCCGAATACGC
>JAKAMD010000034.1 GCA_021823875.1 Pseudomonadota bacterium
TTCGCGCTTTTCGCGGGGTATGATGGGTTAGTGACTGAGGCGGAGCGAAAATCTACGCGCGTATGAGACTTGGACTCACAGCGAGCGTTGAATCGTCTCCACCCGGTAGCATTCGATCACGTCGCCTTGCCGCATGTCCTGGTAGTTCTCGAAGGCCATGCCGCATTCCATGCCGGCGCTCACTTCCTTGACGTCGTCCTTGAAACGCTTGAGCTGCGAAAGCTTGCCTTCGTGGACGACGACGTTGTCGCGGATCAGCCGCACATTGGCGCCGCGCTCCACGGTGCCGTCGGTGACCTTGCAGCCGGCCACGTTGCCGACCTTGGACACCTTGAACACTTCCAGGATCTGCGCATTGCCCAGCATGGTCTCGCGCAGCGTCGGCTCGAGCAGGCCGGACATCGCCTTCTTCACGTCGTCGACGAGGTCGTAGATGATGTTGTAGTAGCGGATTTCGATGCCGGCGTGTTCGGCCGCCTCGCGCGCTTCCTTGTTGGCGCGCACGTTGAAGGCGATGATCGGAACGCCCGATGCCTCAGCCAATGTCACGTCCGATTCGGAAATGCCGCCGACGCCGGAATGCAGCACACGCGCAGCCACCTCGTCGGTGCCGAGCTTGTCGAGCGCGCCGATGATGGCTTCCACCGAGCCCTGCACGTCGGCTTTCACCACCAACGGGAATTCCTTGCGGCCGGCGGTCTTGGCCTGCGCCATCATCTGCTCGAGCGAGCCGCGCATGCCGGCGGCGCGCGCCGCCTGCTTCTCGCGCTTCTTGCGCGAACGGTAGTCGGTGATCTGGCGGGCACGCGCCTCGTTCTCGACCACGGCCAGACGATCGCCGGCATCCGGCGTGCCGGAGAAGCCGAGCACTTCGGCCGGGGTCGAGGGGCCGGCACTCGGCACCGTCGCACCGGTGTCGGAGACCAGCGCGCGCACGCGGCCCCATTCGGCGCCCGCCACCACGATATCGCCGGGCTTGAGCGTGCCGCGCTGCACCAGCACGGTCGCCACCGGACCGCGGCCGCGGTCGAGCTTGGCCTCGATCACGGTGCCTTCGGCGGCGCGCTCCGGATTGGCCTTGAGGTCGAGCAGTTCGGCCTGCAGGCCGATCATCTCGAGCAGCTTGTCGATATTGGTCTTGGCCTTGGCGGAGACTTCCACGTCCACCACCTCGCCGCCCATGGCTTCGACCTGCACTTCGTATTGCAGCAGCGCGGTGCGCACGCGATTGGGATCGGCGTCCGGCTTGTCGATCTTGTTGATGGCGACGATCATCGGCACCTTGGCCGCCTTGGCGTGATTGATCGCTTCGACCGTCTGCGGCATGACGCCGTCGTCGGCCGCCACCACCAGCACCACCACATCGGTCACCTTGGCGCCGCGCGCGCGCATGGCGGTGAAGGCGGCGTGGCCGGGCGTGTCGATGAAGGTGATCTTGGCGCCGGACGGCGAGGTCACCTGATAGGCGCCGATGTGCTGGGTGATGCCACCGGCCTCACCCTCGGTCACATGGGTCGAACGGATGGCGTCGAGCAGCGAGGTCTTGCCGTGGTCGACATGGCCCATGACGGTGACCACTGGCGGCCGTGGCCGCAACATGGCTGGCTCGTCCGGCACGTCGAACAGGCCTTCCAAGACGTCGGCTTCCGCGACCCGGCGCACGGTGTGACCCATTTCCTCGGCGAGGAGCTGGGCGGTGTCGGGGTCGAGCACGTCGTTGATGGTCGCCATCTGCCCCTGCTTCATCAGCAGGCGGATGACGTCGACCGCGCGCTCGGACATACGGTTGGCCAACTCCTGAATAGTGATCGCCTCGGGGATTGTGACTTCACGCACCAGCTTTTCCTTCGGCTCGGCCGAAGCCTGGCCCTTGAGCCGCTGGGTGCGGCGGCGGAACGAGGCGACCGAGCGTTCGCGCACTTCGTCGGCGCGCAATGCGGTGACGAGCGTGAGACGGCCGCGCTGCTTTTCGGCGCCGGCGCGCGGAGCAGCCGGACGCGGGGCGACCGGACGCGCAGCGCCGCCACCAGGACGGCGCGACACCCGCGGAGCTTCTTCTTCCTCGGCTTCGAGAACCGGACGGGCCGCCGGAGTCGGCGCCGATGTAGCCGCCGGGCGCTTGGTCTCTTCCTCGCCAAGACGCTTCTTGGCAACTTCGCCGGCTTTGCGTTTGGTTTCTTCGTCGTGCTTGCGACGGTCGTCTTCCTCGCGCTTGCGCGCTTCCGCCGCCTCGCGCTCGGTCTTCTCGATGGCTTCGCGGGCGGCGCGGATATTGGCTTCTTCCTCGGCGATCTTGCGCTCTTCGGCCTCGCGCACGCGCGAATCCGCGAGCGCGTGGGCGCGCGCAGTGATCTCTTCCTCGGTCAGGCTGCGCAGGACGACGCCGGACGGCTTCTTCGGCGCTTCGGCCTTGGCGGGCGCGGCAGTGGCCGGCTTCGCGGCCGCTGCGGCCGCTGCGGCCGGCTTCTTCGCCACTTCCGCCGGCGCGGGCTCGGCCTTGGCCTTGGTCTCCGGACCCGGCGCGACGGCGCGGCGCTTAACCTTCTCCACCACGACCTGCTTGCTGCGGCCATGGCTGAAGCTCTGACGCACAACGCCCGTCTCCGCGCGCGGCTTCAGACTCAGCTTGCCGCCGGACACGCTCAGCTTCTTCTCGCCAGGGTTCTTCGTTTCCGTCATTCCGTCCTTGATCCTCGTGCGCCGTCACTGGCGCATGCGTGCATAGCCTTGATCGAGCTTAGTTTCCGGTCCGAAAGCGCGCGCAGCGTCTTGCGCGCGAGAGAAAAGTCTCAGCTCCCGGCCCCGCAAGCAGGGCTGCATGTACCACATTTGGGCGGTTCAATGCCAAATCCAATTGTTCGCCCGCAAATGCCTCAATAACCATGATTTCTCGTTGTTCTTCCGCTTGGGCCTGGCGCAGGGCGGCGGCCAGCTTGCGCTTGCCGTCCGGACTGGCCTCCGCGGCATGGATCAGCGCGACCAGTTTGCCCCGGCCGATCGCCTCTTCCACCTTGGCGGCGCCGGTAACCACCTGCCCCGCCTTGCCGGCCACCGCCAGCGCATCGAGCGCCGCGCGGTCGAGCAGGCGCAGGGTCACGTCGGCCAAATCGGCGGCCACGCGCAGCTCGCGCTTGAAGCCGCGCGCGAAGGTATTGCGCTTGACCGCTTCCGCAACGGCCGCCCGGGTGCCGGTGATCCAGAGGCCGCGCCCCGGCAGCTTGCGCTTAACGTCGGGCACGACCTCTCCGGCCGGGGAGACCACGAAGCGGATCAACTGGTCGACCGGCAAGACCTGGCGGGTCAGCGCGCACATACGCTCCGTCCCCGGGGCGACGCTGGTCGTCCCGCGGTCGAGATCGCTGTCCTCTGCCACTGCCAGCATCGCCGGTTTCGCTCTCCCTTACGCCTGCGGTTCCGCGGCTTCCTCGGCCGGCTCTTCTTCCGCCGGGGTCGCCAGTTCCGCCTCGGTCACCCAGCCGGCCTTCAGGCGCGCCTGCATGATCACGGCTTCCGCCTCTTCGCGCGAGATATCGAGCCCGTCGAAGAAGCCCGGCTCGCGCTTGGTCTCGCCGTCCTTGCGCTCGGTCCAGCCGGTGAGGTCGTCGGTGGCGCAGCCGGCGAGATCCTCGACCGTCTTCACGCCGTTCTCACCCAGCGCAACCAGCATCTTGGTGGTGATGCCGGGCACGTCCTTGACCGCATCCTCGACGCCCAGCTCCTTGCGCTTGGCGTCAAGCTCCGCATCCTGGGCAGCCAGGTATTCCTTGGCGCGCTCCTGCAGTTCGTGCGCGGTCTCCTCGTCGAAGCCTTCGATCGAGGCGATTTCCTTCTCGTCGACCATTGCCAGTTCCTCGATTGAGCCAAAGCCTTCCGAGGCAAGCAATTGGCCGACGACTTCATCCAGATTAAGCGCCTCGACGAAAATCTTGGTGCGATTCTCGAACTCGGCGTGACGACGCTCCGACTCCTCCTGCTCGGTGAGGATGTCGATGTCCCAGCCGGTGAGCTGCGAGGCTAGACGCACGTTCTGGCCGCGGCGGCCGATCGCCAGCGACAACTGCTGGTCCGGCACCACCACCTCGATGCGCTCCTTGTCTTCGTCGAGCACCACCTTGGCGACTTCCGCCGGCGCCAGCGCGTTCACGACGAAAGTGGCGATGTCCGGCGACCACGGGATGATGTCGATCTTCTCGCCCTGCAGTTCGTTCACCACCGCCTGCACGCGCGAGCCACGCATGCCGACGCAGGCACCGACCGGGTCGACCGAGGAATCGCGCGAGGTCACCGCGATCTTGGCGCGCGAGCCGGGATCACGCGCGACCGCTTTCACTTCGACAATGCCGTCGTAGATTTCCGGCACTTCCTGCGCGAACAGCTTGGAGGTGAATTGCGGATGCGTGCGCGACAGGAAGATCTGGGGCCCGCGCGGTTCGCGGCGCACGTCGTAGATATAGGCGCGGATGCGATCGCCATTGCGGAACACCTCGCGCGGCAGCAGTTCGTCGCGCCGCACGATCGCTTCGCCGCGGCCGAGGTCCACCACCACGTTGCCGTATTCGACGCGCTTGACGATGCCGTTGACGATGTCGCCGATGCGGTCCTTGTATTCGGCATACTGCCGGTCGCGCTCGGCCTCGCGCACCTTCTGCACGATCACCTGCTTGGCGGACTGCGCGGCGATGCGGCCGTATTCCAAGGGCGGCAGCAGATCGGCGATGGTGTCGCCCACCTGCGCGGCCGGATGGCGCTTGCGCGCGTCCTCGACGGTGATCTGGTTCGACGGGTTCTCGACCTGCTCGACCACCAGCATGTGCCGGGTCAGGCGGAGATCACCGGTCTTCGGCTCGATCTCCGCATGCACGTCGGTCTCGGCGCCGTAGCGCGAGCGCGCCGCCTTGGCGATGGCATCCTCCATGGCGGTAATGACGATGTTGCGGTCGATCGACTTCTCGCGGGCGACCGCGTCGGCGATCTGCAACAGTTCGAGCCGGTTGGCGCTCACTGCCATAGCTCACTCTCCTCCTTTGACGGCTGGCCGCTGCGGCCGATGCCGTGACTGTCGTTCTTCGCGTCGTTCTTCCCGGCGCGCCGCGCGCGCTTCGCGCTTGGCGGCCTTTTCACGCCGCAAGGCTTCGGCCACCAATTCATCGGTAAGCACCAGCTTTGCTTCGCTCATGTCCTCGATCGGAAGCAGAACCTCCGCTTCCTCGTCTTTCGACACTTCGTCGCGCTGGATGCGCGCCGATTGGCCCTCGGTTCCCGCCAGCAGGCCGCGAAAGCGCTTGCGGCCGGCGACCGGCACGGCCATCTCGATGCGCGCCAGATGACCGGTGTAGCGTTCGAAATCCGACTTGCGCACCAGCGGACGATCGATGCCGGGCGAGGAAATCTCCAGCCGATAAGCGCGGTCGACCGGATCAGCGACATCGAGCACCGGCGACAGCGCGCGCGACACCGCCTCACAATCCTCGACCGTCATGGTGCCGTCCGCTCGTTCCGCCATGACCTGCACGGTGCAACCGTCGGCGGCGGAAATTTTTACCCGCACCAGTCTGTAGCCAAGCGATTCGATCACCGGTTCAGCGACCGCCGCGACACGCGCAGCGAGCCCCGGCTCGACGATGAGCCGTGGTTCATGTGCCGCATCGGCGTTTTGGGCGGCCACCAGGACCGCCGGCGCCTCGAAAGTTTCGCTTCCGGCCATTTCTGTAACAAAAAAGAGCGGGCCCCGCGGGACCCACTCTCAAAACCACCTGGTTATGAGGGTGTAACGAACAGGCAGAAATATAACGCATTCTAGCCGATATGCAAGGCCGGCATGTCGGTGAATGAACTAACCCTTCGTTCAGATTCTGCTCTTAAAGATGCGTAAACCTGCCAATTTGGCGGTTTCCTCGGTGATTTCCAGGTCCCTGGCCATGGACGCTCCCGCCTCGTTTCTCCCCGAACTGGAAGAGGTCGTCCAGCACGGCTCTCCCGAGAAACGGGCCGAAACGCTACGCCGCATCGCCAACCTGTTCCTCGGCTGGGCGCCGAACTTCAACGACGACCATGTCGCCTTGTTCGACGACGTGATGGGCTGCCTGATCAAGGAAATCGAGAACAAGGCGCTGGCGGAATTGTCGCGCCGGCTGGGCCCCATTCCCAATGCACCGCAAGGCATCGTGCGAACGCTCGCCGACAATGACGACATCGCGGTGGCCGAACCGGTGTTGCGCGCGGGCCGGCTTTCCGATCCCGACTTGATGCGGATCGCGGAAACCAAGAGTCAGGCGCATCTGCTGGCGCTATCGACGCGCAAGGGCATCAGCGAGGCGGTGGCGGATGTCATCGTGACGCGCGGCGACCGTGAAGTGTCGCGCTCGATCGCCAACAACGACCAGGCGCGGCTGTCGGATGGCGCTTTCACCACCCTGGTCAAGCGCGCCGAAGACGACAATGTGTTGGCCGAGCGTGTCGGCCTGCGCACCGATATTCCGCCGCGTCTGTTCCGGCAGTTGCTGATGCAGGCGAGCGAAGTGGTGCAAAATCGCTTGCTGGCGCGCGCCAAGCCCGAAACGCAGGCCGAAATCCGGCGGGTGCTGCAGGTGGTGACCGACGAGGTCGGCGCCAAAGTCGGACCGCGCAATTACACCGTCGCGATCGCCACGGTGCGCGCGCTGAGCAAGCAGCGCAAACTCACCGAGGCCGATGTCGTCGACTTCGCCAGAGGCGGCAAATACGAGGAGACCATCGTCGCGCTTGCCACCATCTGCTCGGTACCGGTCGAAGTGGTCGACCGGTTGATGAGCGGCGAACGCGCCGACCCGGTGCTGATCCTGGCGCGCGCAGTCGGCTTCAGTTGGCCGACCGTCAGCGAGATCATGAATGCGCGGCCCGGCATCAAGCCGACACCGCAGGTCCTCGATGGCGCCCTGGAGAATTTCGAGCGGCTGACGACGGCGACCGCCCAGCGCGTGGTGCGCTTCTGGCAAGTGCGGCAGGGGACAGGCGAGTGACTTGTCATTCCGGGGCGCGGCCGAAGGCCGCGAACCTGGAATCCAGAGCCCTACGAAAATTCTTGCCAATTGGTCCTGGATTCCGGGCTCGCTCGCACCCCGGAATGACCGACTAAATTTTTCGGAAGCTAAAATATCCCGGCACGCGCCCTTCCCGCTTGGCCTTGGCTTCATAGCGGGTGCCGGCGAAATCCGGCCAGGCTTTCCGCCAATCGTCGGCGCATTCGGCGGTCCAGACGAAATCCTTCGAACGCAGCACGCGCGCCAATGCATAGGCCGCGTAATCGGCGATGTCGGTAGCGAAGCGCAATTCGCCGCCGGACTTGAGGATGCGCGCCAGCCGCGTGAGCATCTCATCCTGAATGAAGCGGCGCTTCCAGTGCCGCCGCTTCGGCCACGGGTCGGGATAGAGCAGATCGATCCGCGACAGCGCGCCGTCCGGCAGCCAATCGATGAGTTCGCTGGCATCGCCGAAATACAGACGGATGTTGCCGAGCTTGTGCTCGTCGATGGCGGCCAGCGCCTTCGCCACGCCATTGATGAAGGCGTCGGAGCCGATGAAGCCGCTGCGCGGACGCGCTTGCGCTTGCGCGATCAGATGTTCGGCGCCGCCGAAGCCGATTTCCAGACGCACATCGTCGGCATCATGGAACAGCGCACGCAGATCGGCCGGCGCCGGCTGCGCCAGATCGAGCGCGATACGCGGCAGCAGCGTGTCGAACAGCGCCTGCTGCCGCGGTTTCAGGGGATGTCCCTTGCGCCGCCCAAAAAAGGCGCGCTGCGGAATGTCGTCGCGGTCGTAGCTCATGGTCCCCGTCATGCCCGGCTTTATGCCGGGCATCCACGTCTTTCTTTTTGTGTCTTTAAGCAAGACGTGGATGGCCGGAACAAGCCCGGCCATGACGGCGAGCCAAAATGAAAGGCCGGGCATGAGCCCGGCCTTTAAATCGTTCAGTTTAAATGACTGGTCTAACGGCCGGTTACTTCAGCGCGCTCTTGATCGCGGCGGCGAGGTCGGTCTTCTCCCAGGAGAAGCCGCCGTCCTTGTCGGGCGCGCGGCCGAAATGGCCATAAGCCGCAGTGCGCCGGTAGATCGGCTTGTTCAGTTTGAGCGTGCGGCGGATGTTGGTCGGGGTGAGACGGAACAGCTCGGGCAGGATCTTCTCGAGCTTCTTCTCCTCGACCTTGCCGGTGCCGTGCGTGTCCACCAAAAGCGACATCGGATCGGCCACACCGATCGCGTAGGCGACCTGGATGGTGCAGCGTTCCGCCACGCCGGCCGCCACCACGTTCTTGGCCAGGTAGCGCGCCGCATAGGCGGCCGAACGGTCGACCTTGGTCGGGTCCTTGCCGGAGAAGGCGCCGCCGCCGTGCGGGGCGTAGCCGCCGTAGGTGTCGACGATGATCTTGCGGCCGGTCAGGCCGCAGTCGCCGTCGGGACCGCCGATCACGAAATTGCCGGTCGGATTGACCAGGAAGTCGGACGGGCGCTCCGGCATCCAGCCTTTCGGCAGCGCCGATTCGACTGCATCTGCGATCATCTCCTTGATCAGGCCGGGCGTGTATTTCTTGCCGTTACGGCTCTGCGCCTTGTGCTGGGTCGAGACCACCACCTTGGTGCAGCCGACCGGCTTGCCGTTGACGTAACGGACGGTGACCTGGCTCTTGGAGTCGGGCTGCAGGTCGGCGAGCTGGCCAGAATGGCGCTTGTCGGCTAGCACCTTCAGGATCTTGTGCGCGAAATAGATCGGCGCCGGCATGAACGAGTTCTTCTCGTAGACCTCGCTCTCGCTGCAGGCGAAGCCGAACATCATGCCCTGGTCGCCGGCGCCTTCTTCCTCGCCGCCTTTGCGCTTCTTGGCGTTGACGCCCATGGCGATGTCGGGCGACTGGCCGTGCAGCAGCACTTCGACGTCGGCGCCGTAATCGGAGAAGCCGTCCTGGTCGTAGCCGATGTCCTTGACCACGCCGCGCGCGATCTCGGTGATCAGCTCGCGATTCACCACCGCCTTGTCGCTGTGATTGATGAAAAACGGCGACTGGCCGCGGCCTTCACCGGCAATGATGATTTTGTTGGTGGTCGTCAGCGTCTCGCAGCCGAGCCGGGTGTTCACCAAGCTCTCATCGGCAATGCCGAGCTTGATGTCATTCGCCAAGAAAGCGTCGAGCACCGCGTCGGAAATCTGGTCGCAGACCTTGTCCGGATGACCTTCGGAAACCGATTCGCTGGTGAACAGAAAATTCGTATGGGCCACGTCGAAACTCCTCCCATGACGCGGTTTTCAGGCCGCGTCAGTTCATGTTCGGGTGTTTCTTGCAGCGGGGCGCGCCGAGGTCAAGATGCGGGCGAAGTGGGCCGCAACCTCGGCAACGGTCGCAAGGAGGTGGGATTACTCGTCCTCGCCGGCGATCTGTTCGACCAGATCGACGATGCGGCGGCGCAGCTTGCTGTTTTTGATGCGCATGAACGCCTTGGTCAGCGACAGGCCGTCGGAGGTCGCGAGGAAGTCGGAGACATAGGCCGGCGAGGGCGCTTCGCTCATACCGCCACCGCTGGGCTGGCCGGGTATATGCGGGGCACCTTCGAAGAAGAACGAGACCGGCACTTGCAGGATATGAGCGATCTGCTGCAGGCGGCTCGCACCGATACGGTTAGTCCCCTTCTCGTATTTCTGAACCTGCTGGAACGTCAGGCCGAGCGCATCGCCGAGCTTTTCCTGACTCATGTTTAGCATCATCCGTCGCATGCGGACGCGGGAGCCCACGTGCTTGTCGATCGGATTTGGTGCCTTCTTGGCCATAAATATCTCCTATGCCGCCATTGCGGTCCGTAATGTCACATTTCATGGCACCGATGCAATCCATGATTTATGGCTCACAGGTTTCCCGTGGCAAAAAACCGCATATAAGTTGTGTATAATTTTCGAGTGCTTTTACAGCACCTTGCACTGTCCTGCAGCGGTTACGCACAATGTAATAAACTGATTTCATTGGTAAAATTCACTGAATGAGGGATAATTATTTTTATCCAACCTTTGGTTTTATACGTTTACGCCCGATCGCCACGCCGCTTACTACCATAAATAGAATCAGCGCGTAGTTGCCAAAATGGCTGTACGGCGTGGGGGGCAGAGCTCGTGGCAGGGACGAGTCGACCACCCCCTCTTCGCCGAGCGAGAGCGATCGAATGATTCGGCCGACCGGATCGACCACCCCGGAGATTCCGGTGTTGGCTGCCCGCACCAGTGGCAGGCCTTCGGCGATCGCCGTCACCCGCGCCTGTTGAAAATGCTGATAGGGCCCGGTGCTGATCCCGAACCAGCCGTCATTGGTGACGTTGACGATCCAGCCCGGCCGCTCGCCGCGCGGCACCGATTCGCCTGGGAAGATCGCCTCGTAGCAAATCAGTGGTAGCATCTTAGGCGCGCCTGGCACGTCCATGGCGCGCCGGCGATCGCCCGACAAGAAGCCGCCCACCTGCTTGGTGAGGTTCTGCAAGCCGAGCTTTTCGAGCCACGGCTCGAACGGCAGATATTCGCCGAACGGCACCAGATGCACCTTATCGTAGATGCCGCGGATCGAACCGTCGGGATCGATCAGAAAGACCGAATTGTAGGCGCGCACGTGCCCAGGCACGGAATCCGACGAGACGCGCACCGCGCCGGTGATCAATTCGGTATGCGGCTTGATGAGCGTTGCGATCTGCGCCATCGCATCCGGCTGCTGGGTGAGGAAGAAGGGAAACGCCGATTCCGGCCAGATCAGAATGGTGGCGTCGTGCACGCCCTTCGATTGCGGACCGGTGACGCGGTCGGAGAGCTTGAGATAACGCGCCATCACCGCATCCTTGGCGGCGTAGTTGAATTTGGCGTCCTGCTGCAGATCGGGCTGCATGATGCGCAGCTTCACGCCCGGCACGAATTCGGTCTTGTGCATCGCGAGCCGCGCCGCGCCGTAACCGGCCATCGCGGCCAGCAAGGCGAGCGCCAGAACCGGCGCGCGAAAAGGATGCGGCGTGTCGCTCCTGTCGTCGGCCAGCACCGCCGGCGTCGAGAAGATCGCGACCGCAAGAAACGTGAGGCCCCACACGCCGATCAGCGAGACGCTTTGCGCCAGCGCCAGCGGCTCGGTAAGCGCATAGCCGAACGTGTTCCAGGGAAAGCCGGTCAGAAGATGCCCGCGCAGCCATTCGGCAATGGTAAGCGCCACCGCCAGCGCCAGCAGCCGCACCGGTCCACGCACCCAGATCAATCGCGCCAGCGCCAGCCCGAGCGCGGTGTAGAGCGCGAGATAGGCCGGCAGACCGGTCACCGCGATCGGCAGCAGCCAAGCAAAAGTCTTGGCATCGACCAAGAAGGCGTAGCCGATCCAATAGAGACCCGCGACGAAATAGCCAAAACCGAAACACCAGCCGGTGCCGGCGGCGACCCAGACGCCGCTCCAGCGTCCGGCCGCCGAACCGTCGATCAGCCAGACCAGCACCGGAAAAGTCACGAACAGGACCGGCCAGGCATTGAACGGAGCCACCGCCAGCACCGATACGGCACCGGCGACAAACGCGATCAATGCGCGCCGCCAGCCGGAGGCGAGCATGATCGCATGGGGGATTCGGGTGAGTATCACGGGGTGCGCGATCCCGCGGACGGCCTATCTTTGGGCGCGGCCGTGTCGTCATTGTCGTGCGGCAGCGTTGGCGGCGTGGTGCCGGCGGCGACGGCGTCGGGCTCGGCGCGCCGGCGCGGCTCGCGCGTTTTCTCGCGCCGCTCCTTCAGCCGGGTGATGCGCACGCGCTTGACGCGGCGCGGATCCGCATCAAGCACCTCGAATTCGTACAGGCCGGGCCCAGTGATGAGCTCGCCGCGCAGCGGCAGCCGGCCAGCGCGCGTGACCAGATAGCCGCCCAGCGTATCGACCTCCTCCGCGGCATCACCAACCTCGAAATCGTGACCGATGATCGCGACCACGTCCTCAAGCTTGGCGCGCGCGTCGGCGATGAAGGAGCCGTCCGGCTGATGCACGACGTCCGGCAATTCGTCCTCGTCATGCTCGTCGGCAATCTCGCCAACGATCTCCTCGACGATATCCTCGATCGAAATAATGCCGTCGGTGCCGCCATATTCATCGACCACCAGCGCCAGGTGAATGCGCGTCGCCTGCATGCGCGCCAACAGGTCGATCGCCCGCATCGAGGGCGGCACGAACAGGATCTCGCGCATGATATCGGCCGTCGCCAGCGGCATGGCGAGATCGATCGCCTTGAGGTCGAGCCCGGCGGGCAACGGTTTCTTGCGCTTGGCGTTCTTTTCCGGATCGACCGTCGCGCGCGTCATAATGAAGGCGATCAGGTCGCGGATGTGAACCATGCCGACCGGATCGTCGAGCGTATCGTTGTACACCACCAGGCGCGAATGGCCGGCGCCCTGGAACATGCGCAGCAGCTCGCCGATGACGACGTCCTGCTGCACGGCGACGATGTCGGCGCGCGGCACCATGACGTCGCCAACCCGGCGGTCGCGCAGGCCGAGGATGTTCTTGAGCATCCGGCTTTCCTCCGGCGAGAAGCCGGATTCGCCGGGGGGCATGGCGTCGAGCACATCCCTGAGATCGGCTCGGATCGACGCGCCGCGCCAGCCGAACAGCCGGCGCATGGTGCGCACGAACCAATTGCCACCATTCTCGGGCGGCTGGACGATCGGCACCGGCAGATGACGCGGCTCGAAAGTGCCGCCGCCGGAGGTCGAACTGGGAGGTTCGTCAGGCATCGCGGTCAGGCATTGCCCGGTTCGTGGAGTTCTTGCACGCGGTAGGGATCGAGGATTTCCAAGCGGGCCAGAATGTCGCGTTCAAGCTGTTCCATCGCATCGGCTTGAGAATCAGTCTCGTGATCGTAACCCATGAGATGCAGAAAGCCATGCACCGCAAGGTGGGCGAGATGATGAAGAAACGGCTTCTCCTCGGCAACCGCTTCGCGCGCCAGCGTCTCATAGGCGATGGCGATGTCACCGATCAGCGCGAAAGGCCCCGGATCGCTCTGGTGCGGGAACGACAGCACATTGGTCGGCTTGTCGATGCCGCGCCAATCGCGGTTGAGCACACGAATCGCCGCGTCGTCGGTGAGCAGCACGCTCACCTCGCCCGCGGCCGGCACGCATTGCGCGGCGGCGGCGATGGCGGCGCGCACCATCGCTTCCGCCTCCGGCTGCTGCGCCCACAGCGGCGAGGCGGCTTCGATGTCGACGACCGGCATGCCCGCGTCCGCAGCGATCTTCATTCCTTGCCCTCGCGTGCGGGCGGCTTGCGGTCATAGGCCTCTACGATGCGCGCCACCAGTTCGTGGCGAATCACATCCGCATGGGTGAAGGCAACATGGCCGACACCCTCGATGCCGGAGAGCAGCTTGACCGCTTCGGCAAGCCCCGAGGTCTGCCCATGCGGCAAGTCGATCTGGCTCGGATCGCCGGTGACGATCATGCGGCTGTTCTCGCCCAACCGCGTGAGAAACATCTTCATCTGCATGGAGCTTGTGTTCTGCGCCTCGTCGAGGATGACGGCGGCGTTCGACAGCGTGCGTCCGCGCATGAAGGCAAGCGGCGCGATCTCGATCTCGCCGGCCTCCAGCGCGCGCTCGACGATGCGCGCATCCATCATGTCGTAGAGCGCGTCATAGACCGGGCGCAGATAGGGATCGACCTTCTCGCGCAAATCGCCGGGCAGGAAGCCGAGCCGCTCGCCGGCTTCGACGGCGGGGCGCGACAGGATGATGCGATCGATCTCCTTGCGCTCGAACATCTGCACGGCATGGGCGACCGCGAGCCAGGTCTTGCCGGTGCCGGCGGGCCCGGTGCCGAACACCAGCGGATAGCGCTTGAGCGCGCGGATATAGGCGTCCTGCGCCGCCGTGCGCGCACGCACCGGACGCTTGCGCAGGTTGATCTCCTCGAAGGCCGGGCGCGGTGCCGCCGGGTCGTAGTCGAACAGCGAGCCCTGCGCGATCGCCTGGCGGATGGCGCCCTCGACGTCGCCCTGTACCAGGTCGTGACCGCGCTTGATCTGCTCGTAGAGCCCTTCCAGCACACGGCGTGCCTGCTCGCAGCCCGCGCGCGAGCCGTCGATGGTGACGTGGTTGCCGCGCTGCTCGGCGACCACGCCGAGCCGGCGCTCGATCAGCGCGAGGTTCTGTCCGTATTGGCCGAACAGGATGGAGGCGAGCCGGTTATCCTCGAAGGCAAGCACGACCTGCGTGGTGGCTGTCTCTTCCGAGGCGGCGGCCGGCGGGATCGCGGTATCCGACGTGCGCAAGGCTGGCTCTATGCTCCTACTGCGGCAAGCTGTGGCGCGTCGGCGATTTCGCCGAACAGGCTGTTGCTGCCAATTTCCGTGACGGTCACCGTCACGACCGACCCGATGGCCGAGCGCGGCGCCATGACCTGCACCGCCTGCAAATATGGGGATTTACCGACCAATTGCCCAGGGAGGCGGCCGGGCTTTTCCAACAGCACGTCGAGCGGCCGGCCGGCGAAAGAGGCGTTGAAGGCGTGCTGGCCGCGGGTGACCAGGGCCTGCAGACGCTGCAGCCGCTCGGCCTTTTCCTCCGGCGCCACCTGGTCGTCCATCTCGGCGGCGGGCGTTCCGGGACGCGGCGAATACATGAACGAGAAGGCGCTGGCGAAGCCGACCTCCTCGATCAGCGCCAGCGTGTCGCGGAAGTCGGCTTCGGTCTCGCCCGGGAAGCCGACGATGAAATCCGACGACAGCGCGAGATCCGGCCGCGCCGCGCGCAGCCGCTCGATCACGGCGAGATAGTCGTCGCGCGTATGCTTGCGATTCATCGCTTCGAGAATACGGTCGGAGCCCGACTGCACCGGCAGATGCACATAAGGCATCAGCGCCGGCACGTCGGCATGCGCATTGATGAGGTCGTCCATCATGTCGCGCGGATGGCTGGTGGTGTAGCGCAGCCGCGCGATGCCGGGCACTTGCGCCAGCCGCCGCAACAAACGGCCAAATGTCCACGCCTCTCCGTCCGCGCCTAGCCCGTGATAGGCATTGACGTTCTGCCCGATCAGCGTGACCTCGCGCACGCCGGCTTCCGCCAGGCGCGCGACCTCATCGATAATCTGTGTCACGGGGCGCGAAACTTCCGCGCCGCGCGTATAGGGCACCACGCAGAAGGTGCAGAACTTGTCGCAACCTTCCTGCACGGTAACGAAGCTGGCGATACCGCGCTTGGCGGTTGCTTCGCGCTGCGGCGCCGCCAGCACTTCGAACTTGTCCTCGACCGGAAACTCGGTATCGACAACCTTCTCACCGCTTTGCGCGCGCGCCAGCAGTTCGGGCAGGCGGTGATAATTTTGCGAG
The DNA here is from genome assembly GCA_021823875.1 of Pseudomonadota bacterium. Lineage (GTDB taxonomy): Bacteria > Pseudomonadota > Alphaproteobacteria > Rhizobiales > Xanthobacteraceae > Pseudolabrys. The sequence goes on from JAKAMD010000034.1 coordinate 15,357, forward strand.
CCGACCACCAGGTCGACGGCACCGGCGCGCCGCACGATCTCCTGGCCCTCGGCCTGCGCCACGCAGCCGGCGACCGCGATCAGCATCTGGCGCCCCTGACGCGCCGCCTCTTCCTTCAGCACCCGGATGCGGCCGATCTCGGAATAAACCTTCTCCGCCGCCTTTTCGCGGATGTGGCAGGTGTTGAGGATGACGAGGTCGGCCTCGCCCGGCTCGGCGGTCTCGGTAAAGCCCGCGGGCGCCAGCGTGTCCGCCATACGATTGGAATCGTAGACGTTCATCTGGCAGCCGAAACTCTTGACGTGGACTTTGCGGGAATTGCTCATGCCGTAACTGTCGATCGAAGCCCTAATGTAACCCGTCAATGTAACCCGTCCTGGCCGGGCTTGTCCCGGCCACCCACGTCTTTGATTTTTATTGCATTTTTAAGACGTGGATGCCCGGCGCAAGGCCGGGCATGACGCATGGGGGCTCTTAGCGCTTTTTGCAGGCAAAATAAACGGCGCCTATTCCGCCGCCCGCGCGGCCAGCGGCCGTCCCAGCAGCGTCGTCACCGTGAGCTCGCGCACCGTGCCTTCGAGTTTCCGCGTGATGGTCTTGCGGTCGGTGGCGCCATCGACCGGCACCGGCTCGCCGTAGCTGACCACCGCGTCGACTGCTCCGCGCGCGATGAATTCCTTGATGTGCGGCATGAAGTCGAGATCGCCATACCAGGCGACCAGCGGGCGGTGCTGGCGGCCCATCGGAATGCCGTGCAGGGTGGTGTAGGCAATCGACATCGGCTGCAGCAGGATTTCGCCGGCACTACTATGGGCGGCG
>JAKAMD010000391.1 GCA_021823875.1 Pseudomonadota bacterium
CTACCGCCAATTTTATTTAGCGCCAGCTACGAAGCGGATGGCCTCGCCGCCGCCGGGGGCGAGCGTCAGTGTCAGTTTGTCTCCGCGCCGCACCTGGCGCTTTTCGATAACAATCGAGAACGGGTTTGTCTTCCAATCAGCCTTGGCGCCGTCGCGATAGATCTCGGCTGTATAGGTGCGGCCGGACTCGAGGAAGTCCAGTGTAACCGGCAGCGTGCGTCGCGTATTGTCGGTAACGGCGCCCAGATACCAGTCTTCGCTGTTGCGATCCTTGCGCGCGAAAGTGACGTAGTGTCCGATCTTTCCGTTCAGCACCTTGGTCTCAGACCAGTCGGTCGGCACCTCCTTGATGAACTGGAAGGGCTTCGGATATTTGGCATAATTCTCCGGCAAATCGGCCGCCATGACGATGGGACTGTAGATCACCACGTAAAGGGCAAGCTGGCGCGCGATGGTGGATTGGATGCGCTGGCCGTTCTTGCCTACGAGGCTGAGCACGCCCGGCGTGTAGTCGAACGGTCCGGACAGCATGCGCGTGAAAACGATGGTAGGGATATGGCTGGGTGGATTGGGGGGATCGCCCCAGGCGTTGTATTCCATGCCGCGGGCGCCCTCGCGTGCGACCCAGTTGGGATAGGTGCGCCGCAGGCCGGTATCCTTGATCGGTTCGTGCGTGTCGATGGCGATATGGCGCTTGGCCGCTTCGGTCACCACCTTGAGATAGTGACGCGACATGGCTTGGCTGTCGTGCCAAGCGTAATAGATTTTTCCGTCGTCGCCGCGCAACTGGATGCCGCCGCCATCGGCGACATAGCCCGTCTTGACGCTATCCATGCCTAACTTCTGGTAGAGGTCGAATGCGGCCTCAAGTTGCGCTTCGTAATTGGCGACGTCGCCGCCAGTTTCATTGTGGGCAATGATCTTCACGCCTTTGGAGCGCGCATAATCCGTTACTGCCTTGAGGTCGAAATCAGGCGCAGATTGCGTGAAGTTGAAGTCTTTGCCGTTGGCGAACCAGTCGCCGTCCCAGCCTGTGTTCCAGCCCTCGATCAGCACCTCGGGGAAGCCGTTCTTCGCCGCGAAGTCGATATATTCCTTGGCGTGCTTAGTGGTGGCGCCGTGGTGCGGGCCTGTGGACCAAGTCCATTTGCCGATATGCATGGCCCACCAGATACCGACATATTTGTAGGGCTTGAACCACGAGACGTCGCCCTCCTTGTTCGGCGCGTTGAGATTCAGCTCCAGCCTGGCGTCGGCGTAAAGAGCGGCCGGGCTGGTGGCGATCTCGATCATGCGCCAGGGCGTAGCGAAGGGCGCAGTACGAATAACCTTCGCAGCGTATTCCGAGGAGGGTGCCAGCATCGCCTTCAGCCTCTGGCCTGTAACCCGACGCAGCCACATGGAGGAATAGTTGATCAGCGCCGCTTCGTGGAAGGTCATGTAGAGGCCATCGGCAGTGTGGATGGTGAGCGGGGTATTGGCGAGGCTCACCTGATCGAGCGGGGTCTTGTTGTAGAGATATTCGTAGCGGTTCCATTCGCCGGCCGGTTCCCACCACGCCGTGGCCGGTTGGGCGACGTCGAATTCCGTCAGTTCGTCGCCAATGTGGACGTCGTGGAGCTGCTTCTGGTCGGGGAATTCATAGCGGAAGCCGATGCCGTAATTGTAGACGCGGAACACGATGTCGAGCCGCCGGCCGGGTGGTGTCATCTCCGTCAGGTGCACGCGCAGCTCGTTATAATGGTTGCGGATCGTGCTTTCCTCGCCCCAGGGCTGTGTCCAGGTGTGGTCGTGATGGTTGGTCTCGGCACCGGCGTAGGTGAAGTTGCGCTCCAGTTTCGGCGCGTCGGTGAGAAGAATCCCCAGGCGGGAATCACCGATCACAGGCTTGCCGTTGCGCGTCACGGCGTAACTGGGCCTGCCGTTGCCGTCCAGGCTCACGCTCACGTGCAACGTGTGGTCCGGCGAGAATATTCCAGCTACCGCCTGCGCCCGCGCCGCCTGCAGAGGCAACAGAAACAGGGCGGCGCAAAGACAGATGGCCCGGACAATCGCATTCATCGGCTTTCCTCCCGGAGGTCTCGGCTGTCGTTTTTCTGCGCCGGAAATCTAGCGTGGCCAGGCCGCTCCGAAGTGGCAGCACATACGTATTCATCAGGCTGGCAGCCGATTTGCTGCGTTGCGACCGGCGAAAGCACCGGTTGTTTTACGGGATTTCATCCGTATCCCAGCGAAGGCGCCGTTCGGCAGCGGTGACTTGCTCGGCCGCATGAATACGTATGCGACATGTTGGCAGCCGGACGCAGTCCGAACAATGATCGTAGCACGCATGCTGTTGTGCGCGCGGCGCGCCAGGGGCTTGTCGGCGATGCAAGATGTTGCAGGCCAGAGCTCATGCCGGCGAAGATACTTTGGGGAGGAAGTGCAAATGGGGATTTTCGAAGCGAGGTTGGCCACAAGGCGCGCTATGAAGCGTCGGGCGTTGGTGCTCGGTTCGACCGCTGTGGGGCTGGCTCTGATGCTGGGTACAAGCAGCGCGGCTTACGCGCAGGACAACCAGGCCACTCAGGGCCAGAGCGCGCAGGATCAGGCCACGCCAAGCAAGACAAATACGAACAAGGCGAGGAAGAAGAAGGAGCGGGCCGCCGAGGAGGGCATTGAACAGGTCACGGTTTACGGCTTCAGAAAGAGCATTCAGCTCTCCCTCGACGTCAAGCGCAATTCGGAAGACGTTGTGGAGGCTCTGACCGCCGAAGACATCGGCAAGCTGCCGGACGAGTCGATCGCCGACTCGCTCGCCCGCCTGCCGGGTCTGGCCGCCCAACGCGACAACAATGGCCGCTGGCAGGACATCTCGGTGAACGGTCTGCCCCCGTCGATGAGCGTGACGCTGTTCAACGGCCGTCCGCAAGCGTCGACCGACAACAACCGCGTCATCCAGTTCGACCAGTATCCGGCTGAACTGATGAGCGGCGTCAAGGTCTACAAGACCGGCGACGCCACTTTGGTGAATTCCGCGATCTCGACCGTCGACCTTCAGACGGTCCGTCCGCTCGATTATGGACACCGTGCGCTTCAGGTCGGCGCGATGGGCGAATACGACACGCGCGGCGACCTGCAGCCCGGCGCCCAGTCGCTGGGCGGGCGCTTCAACGTCTCCTATATCGACCAGTTTGCGGGCGGCAAGCTCGGCGTGATGATCGGCTACGCACTCATGGCGGCGCCGAACCAGATCTACGCGCAGCATCCCTACAGCTTCAACCAACCCAACGATGTCGTCACCGGCCTGCAGGATCAGGTACGCAGCGATGTTCTGACGCGCAACGGCTTGATAAGCACCGTCCAGTACAAGCCATCGGAACATTTCCAGGTTGTCGTCGACGGTTTCTATTCGACCTATGACGACAACGCGATTATCCGTGGCGTCGAGGTGCAGACCGCCTGCTGCGGCAATGCCACGCCCGTCGGCACACCGACCCAGGGTGTCTCAAGCTGGATCGTCACCCCCCAACTAATGAACTATGATTACGACAATAAGTCCAAGCAGTATTCGCTTGGCGGCACGATGACCT
>JAKAMD010000392.1 GCA_021823875.1 Pseudomonadota bacterium
CGTTGAGGTCGTACCACCGACGGGGGCGACGGATGCCGGCAGAACGTCCCCAAACTCAAAGCATGATCGCGATCGGCCGGGATCACGCCCCGCTAACAAATCAGCCCTTTCCGACCGGGAGCGCGACGAAGCGCGTGCCATCGCTCTTCTTGACCCGCATCAGCACGGTGCGCTTGCCCTGCGAGCGCACGCTGGCAATCGCGTTGCGCACGTCGGTGGGCGTCGAAACATCTTTGCCGGCCACTTCCAGGATCACGTCGCCGGTCGCAAAACCATGCTCGGCGGCGGTGCCCGAGGAATCGACGCCGGTCACCACCACACCTTGCTTGCCGGCGCCGGCCACGCGTTCGGCGGGCGCGAGCGTCAGGCCCAGCTTGCTGAGGTCGAGGCTGCCATCGCTGTTCTGGCTCTTTTTGCCGGACTCATTGCTCGCCATTTCCACGTTCTTCGGCATCTTGGCGAGCGTGACCGAGACGGTCTTTTCCGACCCCTGATGCACGATCGAGAGCTTGACCGCGGTATCGGGCGCCAAGGCGCCGATCTTCTTGGCGAGGTCGCGAGCGTCCTTCACCTCTTCGCCGTTGACGGCGGTGATGACATCGCCAGCCACAATGCCCGCCTTGGAGGCAGGGCTATTCGCCTGCGGTTGCGCCACCAGCGCGCCTTGCGCTTTCTTCAGACCGAGACTATCGGCGATGTCCTTGGTGACAGGTTGGATCTGCACGCCGATCCAGCCGCGCGTCACCACGCCGTGTTCGCGCAGCTGACCCACCACGCTCTTGACCGTATCGGCGGGGATCGCGAAGGCGATGCCGACCGAGCCGCCGGACGGCGAATAGATCGCGGTATTCACACCGATCACATTGCCGTCGACGTCGAAGGCCGGCCCGCCGGAATTGCCCTTGTTCACCGGCGCATCGATCTGAATGAAATCGTCATAGGGACTGGCGCCAATGTCGCGGCCGCGCGCCGAGACGATACCCGCCGTCACGGTACCGCCGAGACCGAACGGATTGCCGACCGCCAGCACCCAGTCGCCGATACGCGGCGCCTTGTCGGCGAGCTTCACATAGGGGAACGGCCCACCCTCGACCTTGATCAGCGCGAGGTCGGTGCGCGGATCGGTGCCGATCACCTTAGCCTTGTGTGTCTTGCCATCGTCGGTGGTGACCGTAACGCTCTCGGCCTTGTCGACCACGTGATTGTTGGTCACCGCGTAGCCGTCGGCCGAAATGAAGAAGCCGGAGCCCTGGCCCATGATGACGTGATGGCCACCCTGCGATCCCTGCGGGAAACCGGGCATGCCGAAGCGATGGAAGAATTCCCGCAAGCCTGGCGGAATCTGATTGTTGTTGCCGAGACCGGTTGTCCCCGACCCGCCGTCAACCTTGACCCGGACCGAAATCACCGCCGGTTTGACCTTCGCAACGATGTCGGCGAAGCCGACCGGTGCCGGCGACTTGTGCGCCTGCTCGGACAGATTTTGCGCCAAGGCCGCCGGATAGCCGGAAGACAGATTGAGCGCGGGAGCGACCACAAGCGCGGCAGCGCCGAGGCCGAAAACGGACGTGGTCAGGAGGACAATGCGGCGGGCAGCAACTTTGCGCTGCTGCTTAGCAGTTACCGGAGCGATGGTAACGCTCGGCTTCATCAGGCGAGCTCCATTTTGATTCGTTGGGCGCGAGGTACGCGCCGTTTTCGAACCTGAAGATGGAGACTCGCGCCTTACAGCGTCCTGTCGGCGGGATTAAAGTTTTGTAAGGTCGGCGATCAATCCACCGCCGATCACTTCGTCGCCAAATCGGCAAGAACTACCAGAACTTAGTCGGCGCCCCGCTCGACCAGCGTAGACAGCTTGCGTTCCTCGTCGGCCGAGAGCGCGGGGACGTCCGTGCTGACCTGCCGGCGCCGGCGCGCGACGAAATAGAGGCCAATCATGCCGGCCAGCAGCGCTGCCGGCGGCAAGCTCCACAGCAGGTAGGTTTGCGGTTCGAAACGCGGCCTGAGCAGCACGAACTGACCGTAACGTGCCACCAGGTAATCGAGCACCTGCTGATTGGTGTCGCCGGCCACCAGGCGCTCGCGCACCAAGACGCGCAAATCATGGGCGAGCGGCGCCGCCGAATCGTCGATCGATTGGTTCTGACACACGAGACAGCGCAGTTCTTCCGACAGAAGGCGGGCGCGCGCCTCCAATTTCGGATCTTTCAGCATCTCGTCCGGCGTCACCGCCAGTGCAGCGGTGGGCGCAAGCAGCGTCAGCAGCAAAGCGGCGAAAGCAAAACGACGCATGATCCTTACTCCGCCGGTTGCAGCTTGGGCTTGGCGGCCGGCTTGGGCGCACCCACCCGCAGTCGCCGATCGGTCAGCGACAAACCGCCGCCCAGCATCATGATGACGCCGCCGAGCCAGATGAAGATCACAAGCGGCTTGTAATAGAGCCTGATGGCGATGGTGCCGTCGGGCTTGTCATCGCCAAGCGACAAATAGAGTTGCCCGGGGCCGCGCGCCATCATCAGTGCCGCCTCATTGGTCGACATCTGACGTACCGCGAAGTTGCGCTTGGACGGCTGCATCACGCCGATCACCGAGTCACCCTCGCGCACGGTGAACGTTCCGACCTCCGCGGTGTAGTTCGGCCCCTGCTCCTTCTTGAGCCCCTCATAGGTCAGCGTGTAGCCCGACAGCGACACCGACTGGCCGGGCTTGATCTCGACGATGCGCTCGGAGCCCCAGGCGGCCGCGCCAACGATGCCGAGCAGCGTCACCGCAATGCCGAAATGCGCCACCGCCGTGCCCCAAGCCGAACGCGGCAAGCCCAGCGCACGTTGACGAACGGTCGCCAGCGGCACACGGAACAGGCCGATACGCTCGACGATATCGACCAACGCGCCAACCATCACGAAGAATGCCAGCCCGACGCCGAACGGCGCCAGCACGATCTGACCACCCTCAATCGCGAAGGCGATCGCCAGCGCGACGATGCCGGCGCCGAAGGCGGCCATCAGCCGCTGCGACGCACCCAAGAGATCGCCGCGTTTCCAGGCCAGCAGCGGCCCGAACGGCATGGCAAACATCAACGCCAGGAACAGCGGCCCGAACGTCATGTTGAAGAAGGGCGCACCGACCGTGATCTTCGTGCCGGTCATCGACTGCAGCGCCAGCGGATAAAGTGTGCCGACCAGCACGGTCAGGCAGCAGGTGGTGAGGAAGAGATTATTGAGTACCAGCGAGCCCTCGCGCGAGATCGGCGCGAACAGGCCGCCCTGCTTGAGTACCGAGGCGCGCCAGGCGAACAACGCAAGGCTGCCGCCGATGAACACCACCAGGATGGCGAGGATGAAGACGCCGCGGCGCGGATCGGTGGCGAAGGAGTGGACCGAGGTGAGCACGCCCGAGCGCACCAGGAAGGTGCCGATCAGCGACAGCGAGAAAGTCAGGATCGCCAGCAGGATGGTCCAGATCTTCAGCGCATTGCGCTTCTCCATCACCACCGCCGAATGCAGCAGCGCCGTGCCAGCGAGCCAGGGCATCAGCGAAGCGTTCTCCACCGGATC
>JAKAMD010000393.1 GCA_021823875.1 Pseudomonadota bacterium
TCCGGTCGCCCGCAAGCTCGCCGAATGGATCATTCTGCGCAGCGACAACACCTCTCCCGGCTTCCAGCGCTATGCCGATTTCGTCAGCGCCAATCCGGAATGGCCGCATGCGGCGCTATTCCGCCGGCGTGCCGAGAACGCGCTGTGGAATGACCACGTCGGCGACGCCCAGGTGCTCGCATTCTTCACCAAGAACAAGCCGACGACCGCCAAGGGCCATTTCGTTTTCGCGCGAGTCCTGCTCGACAAGGGCGATCGCGCCGGCGCTACCGCTCAGGTGCGCTATGCTTGGCGCTATCTGGACTGTTCCGAGGCGGTCGAGAGCATCGTGCTCGACAAGTTCGGCAGTCTGCTGACCCGCGCCGACTACAAGGTCCGCATGGATCAGCGCTTCTACCAAGACGACACCGAGGCCGGCCTGCGCGCCGCCAAACACCTCGGCGGCAGCGAGCTTGCCATCGCGCGGGCCTGGGCGGCCGTGATCCGACGCGCCCGCAACGCCCATGCCCTGCTCAACGACGTGCCGGCCGCGGCCCGTCATGATGCCGGCTATATTTTTGCGCGCGTGCAGTGGCTGCATCACGAGAACAAGCTGGAAGAAGCCACCCGGCTGATGCTGGCCGCGCCGCATGATGCCGCGAGTGTGATTGATCCGGACAAATGGTGGCAGGAACGGCGCATTATGGCGCGCAACCTGCTCGACCAGCACGATCCCCGAGCCGCCTATAAGATCGCGGTCGAGGCAGTGACGCCAACGCGCCCCTTCTATCGTGTCGATAAATATTTCACGGCCGGCTGGATCGCTCTGCGCTTCCTGCACGATCCGAAGACCGCCGCATCCCTGTTCGCGCATATCCCGCAAGGCACCAATAATCCGTGGGCGCTCTCGCGCGGCGGTTATTGGGAGGGACGCGCGGCTGAGGCCATGGGCCAACGCGTGCAGGCCAGGAAGTTCTACGAAATGGCGGCCCGATACAGCGCCACCTATTACGGCCAGTTGGCGCGTGCCCGCCTCGGCCTTGCCAGTCTCGGGCTGCGCGGTAAGCCCGGATTCACACCCGAGGAGCGCCGGGTGCTCGACAATCTCGAGGTAGTGCGTGCGGTGCGCCTGCTCTACCAGCTCGACCAGCGCGACATGCTGGCCTCGATTTTCGCCGAGATCGGACAAAGCGGTACCGACCTCGCCGGCATGGCCATGATGGCGGAGGTCGCCGGCCAGCACGACGACGGGCGCGCCATGGTGCTGCTCGGCGAATATGCGGTCAGCCGCGGACTGCCGCTCGATTATTTCGCCTTCCCGACCGTAGGCCTGCCCCATTACAAGCCGATCGCGCCGCCGCTGCCGTGGCCGGTCGCCTATTCGATCGCGCGGCAGGAAAGCCATTTCAACCAGAAGGTCGTCTCGTCAGCGCACGCGATGGGGCTGATGCAGGTGACGCCGGACGCCGGCAAGGACACCGCCAAACGCTACAAGGTGCACTACAGCCGCTCCCGGCTGCTTACCGATCCGGTCTACAACATGCAGATGGGCGCGGCGGAGCTGTCCAACCTGCTGCAATACTACAACGGCTCCTATCTGCTCACTTTCGCCGCCTATAACGCCGGGCGCGGCCGCATCAAGCAGTGGATGAGCGTCTATGGCGACCCGCGCGACCCCCGTGTCGATCCCGTCGACTGGGTCGAGCGCCTGCCTTTCTCGGAGACGCGCAATTACGTCATGCGCATCATGGAGAACCTGCAGGTCTACCGCGCCCGCTTCGACGGCAGCGGCAAACTGATGATCGAGGCCGACCTCAATCGCGGCCGCAATTGAATTCGCTCCCGCCTTCGGCCACCTTAGCCCGCATGCCGAGTGCCACCGACGTCACCAGTGTCTTCCTCTCCAGCCCCGACGGATTGCGGCTGCATGCGCGCTGCTATGGAAGGCCGAGCGCGACGGCGCTGCCGGTCGTTTGCCTGCCGGGACTGGCGCGCACCGCGGAGGACTTCAAGAAGCTGGCAATCACGCTTGCCAGCGATGCCGAGCGCCCACGTCGCGTGATCGCGCTTGATTACCGCGGGCGCGGGCTATCCGACTACGACCGCAACCCCGACAACTATTCGTTCCAGACCGAGCTCGCCGACGTGCTCGCGGTTATGACCGCGCTCGACGTCATGCCGGCGGTGATCGTCGGCACCTCGCGTGGCGGCATCCTCGCAATGCTGCTGGCGACGGTGCGGCCGAGCGCGCTGGCGGGCGTCGTGCTCAACGATATCGGGCCGGTCATCGAGCCCAAGGGCCTGATGCGCATCCGCGGTTATGTCGGCAAATTGCCGCAGCCGAGGAGTTTCGAGGAAGGCGGCGAAATCCTGCGCCGGCTGTTCTCCGCCCAGTTTCCCAAGCTCACGCAGGAGGACTGGCTCGCCTCCGCTCATCGCGCCTTCAAGAAGCAGGATGGCGCGCTGGTGCCGACCTATGACGTGCGGCTGATGAAGACGCTGGAAGGCATCAACTTCGAAAAGCCGTTTCCACCCTTGTGGAAGGAATTCGGCGCCCTCGCCCACGTGCCGGTGATGTGCGTGCGGGGCGCGAATTCCGATTTGCTATCGCCGGAAACGGTCGAGGCCATGCGGGCCCGCCACGGCGGCATGGAGGTGCTCGAAGTCCCCGACCAGGGTCACGCACCGCTTCTGGTGGAGGCCGACGTGATCGCGCATCTCGCCGCTTTCATCCAGCGCTGCGACGAACCGCCGGCGCATTAAGCCGCTGCCGGCAATCTGCACCGAATTCCGCAGAAACGAAAACCCCCGGCGGTTTCCCGCCGGGGGTCTGTATCGTTCAGGCTGCTATCCGATCAGGGATAGAAATTCCGCTGCACGCGGAACATGCCCATCCACCAGCCTTGGTCGGCCAGCACCGTCGCATCAGCCGGGATACCGGTGACATGACCCGAGCTCGTGGAGGTGTTGAGGTGGTTGTACATGACGTCGACGCTCAGATCGAGGTTCGGCACCGGGGTCCAGGTCGTGCGTGAGCCGACATGATAGTAACTGAAGTCATGGCTGAGACCCGCCGGTGTGCCCATGTAGGCCTCGGCTGTATCGCTATAGTTGATAGCCGCATAGCCGCCGTACAGCGATGTCCGCCACTGGTGGTTCCAGTTATGCTCGTAACCGGCGACCACGCTCCAGCTTTCCGTCAGTTCAAGGTCAGAATTGACGCCGTTGCCCACCGCGTCGGTCACAAGACCCACACCGGTGTCATTGCCTTGAGTGATCCGGAAACCACCCTGGCCAGCATTCGCGAAGTTATAACCAGTCGCGCCCTTGGCATAGTTAACCTGGGCCGAAAGATTATCACCCTTCCCAAGCATTGGCAGGTTGAACCTCACACCACCGCCAACCGCCCAGCCGACTTCATCGCTTGGAGCAAAGCCGTTTGCATAATTGCTCGCGTAGACATCGTGGACCGCACCCATGATCTGAGCGCTACCCCAAGCCTGGTCGACGCGCAGGTTAGCAACGACGTCTGGCCAGCGTGTGCCGCCATTACCATCAGCCGTGCCATTGGCTGCGC
>JAKAMD010000394.1 GCA_021823875.1 Pseudomonadota bacterium
AAATCGCGGCCGCGCCCGATCGGCCAGGTCATCGGCGTGGTGTCAAGTGCCAGCGTCTTCTCGATCTCGTCCAACAGCTCGAAGGGATCACGGCTCTCACGATCCATCTTGTTGATGAAGGTGACGATCGGGATGTCGCGCAGGCGGCACACCTCGAACAGCTTGCGGGTGCGCGCCTCGATGCCCTTGGCCGCGTCGATCACCATCACCGCCGAGTCGACCGCGGTGAGCGTGCGGTAGGTGTCTTCCGAAAAATCCTCGTGGCCCGGCGTGTCGAGCAGGTTGAAGACGCGGCCGTCGTAATCAAAGGTCATCACCGAGGTGACCACCGAGATGCCACGTTCGCGCTCGATCGCCATCCAGTCCGAGCGGGTGGAGCGGCGGTCGCGCTTGGCCTTGACCTGGCCGGCGAGATTGATGGCTCCGCCGAACAGCAGCAGCTTCTCGGTCAGCGTGGTCTTGCCGGCGTCCGGATGGGAGATGATGGCAAAGGTGCGCCGGCGCTCGACCTCGGCGGCGAGCGGGGTCAGGGCCACGGAATCGGCGGCAGAAAGCGGCTTGTTCATGGGCCGCATGTGGCAGGGAAACCCGGCCGGATCAAGGGGCCGGCGGCGCTTGATCTCGCGCAAATTCGCCCGAAACCGGCCTGCTACAATTTCTTTCGGACCCGGAAGCCGGCAGGCCGCCCATGCACGCCATCCGATCCATCGTCCACCCGACCGATTTCTCCGAGGCGAGCGCGGAAGCTTTCGCGCACGCGCTGCGCATCGCTCTGGCGGCCAGATGCACGCTGTCGATCCTGCATGTGGCGGAGGCCGCCGGCAGCGGCGAATGGGACTCGTTCCCGCAGGTGCGCCAGACGCTCGCCCATTGGGGCCTGATGCACGGCACCGAGCCGCCCGCCGAGATCACCCGCAAGTTCGGCGTCCATATCGTCAAGGTGGCGCTCAAACCGCAGGAGCCCATCGACGGCATTGCGCAATTCCTCGCCCGGCACGCCGCCGACCTGATCGTGCTGGCGACCGAGGCGCGCCAGGGGGTAGCGCGCTGGCTGCAGGGTTCGATCGCCGAAGGCCTGGCGCGCCAAGTGCCGGCGCCGAGCCTGTTCGTGCCGGCCAAGGCGCGCGGTTTCGTCGATCCGCGGCGCGGCACGGTGCGCCTGCACCATGTGCTGATCCCGGTCGACCATCATCCCAAGCCGGCGCACGCCATCGGCACCATCATGCGCTTCGCCCATCAGCTCGCCGGCATGAACGCGGAAGCCCGGCTGTTCCATGTCGGCAAGACGCCGCCGCTGGTCGAGCGCCACGACGAGCCGCACCGGCCGCTGCCGGTGTCGCTGCGCCGGGGCGACCCGGTGGATGTCATCGTCGAGGAAGCGAGCGATTGGCCGGCCGATCTGATCGGCATGGCGACCGCCGGCCATCACGGCTTCCTCGACGCGCTGCGCGGCAGCACCACCGAGCGGGTGATCCGGCAGGCGCCCTGCCCGGTGCTGGCGGTGCCGGCGGGGCGCTAACGGCGTCCCGGCTCAGGACCCATTAATTAGGCGGGGCGCGACCTCCGCGCCGAACTGCCGATCGCGCAGCGCTCCGTGTTGACCTCCATCCGGGCATGGCCTAGGAAGTTTCCATGAAACGCACGATGATCATCGTCCAACTTTGGTGGCCGGTCTGCTGACAGGGCGGCCGGACGTTTCATTGCATCTGGGGCCGCCGCAAGGGCGGCCTTTTGTTTTTATGATCCCCCATGCGGTGTCCCCTCACATCTCACGAGGACATCCATGACCAGACCCGTTGTTTTGACAGGCGACCGCACCACCGGCCCGCTGCACATCGGCCACTACGCTGGATCGTTGCGTAACCGTCTGCGGTTTCAGGATACCCACGAGCAGTTCCTGCTGCTCGCCGATACGCAAGCCTTGACCGATAATGTTCATGATCCTGACAAGGTGCGGCGTAGTGTGATGGAGGTGGCGCTTGACTACCTTGCGGTCGGCATTGACCCGGCCAAGACTACGATCTGCCTGCAATCGCATCTGCCCGCGCTGGCCGAACTGTCGATGCTCTATCTGAACTTCGTGACCGTTGCCCGCTTGGAGCGGAACCCCACGATCAAGGACGAGATCCGCGGCCGCGGCTTCGGACGCGACATTCCGGCCGGCTTCCTGTGCTGCCCGGCGGCACAGGCGGCCGACATTACCGCGTTCAAGGCGACCGTCGTGCCGGTAGGCGAGGATCAGGCACCGCTGATCGAACAGACCAACGAGATCGTGCGCCGTATCAACGCCGCCGCCGGACAGGCCATCCTGCCCGAAACGCAGGCCGTCATTCCGCAGGTGGGGCGGCTGCCGGGCGTGGACGGCAAAGCGAAAATGTCGAAATCCAGCGGCAATGCCATCGCGTTGTCGGCGGCGCCGGATGAGATCGCGGCGGCGGTGAAGGCGATGTTCACCGACCCAAACCATCTGCGGGTCGACGATCCTGGGCACGTGGAGGGCAATGTCGTCTTCACCTACCTGGACGCTTTCGACGAGGACCTCACCACGCTGGAAGAGTTGAAGGCGCAGTATCGGCGGGGCGGGCTCGGCGATAGCAAGATCAAGCGCCGCCTCGACGACATCTTGCAGGCACTGCTTGGTCCGATCCGGCAACGAAGGGCGCAACTGGCCAAAGATCCCGCCTATGTGCTCGACCTGATCCGCAGCGGGACGCAAAAGGCGCGCCACCGCACCGAGGCAACGAAGCGGGACGTTGTCGAAGGCCTCGGCCTGTTCATGTTGTAACGCCGCAGAGAACCGAGCCGTCGCCTCTCAACTTTAATCAATGACTTCCGCGTCTACAGCATGCCCGGCCGGAACAGCCGGCGCAGATTGAGCGAGGGGCCTGCGACCATGAACATGCCGTCACCGCGGTAGTGGATGGTCTTGGGATATTTCGGCGCCCGCGGGGCATGCGCCTTGACCACCTCGAAGATGAAGAAATTGTATTTGTCACGCAGGCTGGCGTCGGCCAGCTTGCATTCGAGATTGGCGTAGCATTCCGCGATCAGCGGCGCTTTGACCTCCACCGCCGGCTGCGGCGTGAGCTTGAACTTGGCGAACTTGTCGAACTCGGCACCCGAACAATTGCCGATCCCGGCGACCTGGCGCGCCAGATCGACGGTCGGCACATTGATCACGCATTCCTTGGATCGGTTGATCAAGTCGTAGCTGTGGTTGCCGCTCGAAATCAGACAGCCGATCAAGGCCGGCACGAACTCCATGACCGTGTGCCAACCCATCGTCATGATGTTGCGCTCGCCCTTGTAGGCAGAGGAGACCAGCACCACCGGGCCGGGCTCGAGGAAGCGGCGGATTTCGGCGACGGGAAAATCCCGTTTGCGGTAGCACGGCATGATGCACCTCATCAGCGTAAGGCGCCCTATTCTAGTGGTATCTGCCTGACAAAAGAATCCCTGTTGGGATTCCCTTAGATCGGTTCGTGTGCGAGTCTGGCGCATGCGTACCGGAATTTCCATCTCGCTCACCCGCTCCGACCGGCAACGGCTTGAGG